>CAZUSF010000109.1:0-8017 GCA_964623355.1 uncultured Thiobacillus sp.
TTCAGGTTGTCGCCGATTTCCTTGTAGAACGGGCCGAGGTCTTCCTCGCTACCCATGCGCACGCCATAGGGCGGGTTGCTGACGATATAACCCTCTTCTGTGGGCGGGTCGACGTTGAGGAAATCCGCTTCCATCAGGCGCACGCAGTCGAACAGGCCGGCGGCGCGCAGGTTGAGGCCGGCGGCGCGGACCATCGCCGGGTCGATGTCGGAGCCGAAGATCGGCAACGGTTCACGTTCCAGCACGGCGGCTTCGGCGTCTTTGTGCAGGCGCAGCCATTCGATGCGATCGAAAGTTTTCAGGTTCTCGAAGGCGAAATGACGGCGCAGGCCGGGCGCGATGTTGAGCGACATCATCGCGGCTTCGAGCAGGATGGTGCCGCCGCCCATCATCGGGTCGAACAGTGGCGTGCCGGGCGTCCAGCCGGATAGCAGCAACATGCCGGCGGCGAGGTTTTCATTCAGCGGTGCGCCGGAAGGCTGCACGCGATAACCGCGCCGGTTCAGCGGTTCGCCAGACAGGTCGAGGTACAGCGTGTAACGGTCGGAGCTGAGGAACAGCGTCAGCGGGATATCCGGCTTGCGCGTGTTGACGCTGGGGCGTTCGTTGACGGCGGCGCGGAAACGGTCGCAGATCGCATCCTTGATGCGCAGGCTGACGAAGTTCAGGCTGGGCAGCGGGCTGTTCTTGCCGACAGTGGTGACCGCGATGGTGCGCGTGACGTCGAACCAGGACGGCCAATCCAGCGCCAGCGCGGCCTGGTAGAGGTCTTCCTCTTTCTTGTAATGGCCTTCGCCGACCCGCCATAAAACCCGAATCGCCAGCCGGCTCCACAGGTTGATTTTCCAGCCGGTGCGCATGTCGCTGATGAAGCCGACGCCGCCGGAGGCGGGCACGATGTCGGTCGCGCCGAGGGCATCGAGTTCCTTGCACAGTTCTTCTTCCAGACCGCGCGGGCAGGAGGCGAAGAACTGGTAGCCGACCGGCGCGTGCGCGGCAAATCGTGATTTCGCGGCTGGTTTGTCCTGCCCGAGTCGGTCATAGGCAGGGCGCGATGCCGCTTCACGCGTGGCTTCGCTGATTTCGCGCCGGCGCGGATTTTGTTGCTGATTCAGTTGCTGATTCGATGGCTGATGTTGTGAATAAGCCGGTTTGCGCTCCGGTGCGGCGTCAGCCTCGCGCGGCGGTCTTGATGAGCGATCGTGCTCGGTATAACCGGCGCGGCCTGAACTTCTGCCGCGTCCGCCCGTCTCTGAAGGGGCTTCCGGCTTGCCGGCGTAGGCAGGGCGGTCCGGACGCTGCTCGGCATGCGCTGGCCGGTCAGACCGAGGCGATTTGCCGGCATAGGGTTTGGACGGCCTGGTATCGGCTTCCGGACGCACCTTTTTGCTGATTGTCGGCGTGGAAGAATCGTTCTTTTCAACCATGCCGGGGGCAGCGGCCCGGGTGCGCGGCGTATGTCGGCCACGCACCGGCGGACGCCAGCCGGCATCCTCTTTTTTGGCGGTATCACCCGTTGTTTCGGGTTTAATGCGCAACGTATTGCGTTTGGGTTTATCTGATGACGAAGACAAGAGCGTTCCTCAAAAAACTGCAACCCAGCCCGGTGACGGCAATTCTGATCGGGCTGATCGTGTATCTCTGGTTCCGGCCGCCAGCGTTTGTCGACGAACTGGCCTATGCCGCGCCGGATATTGCCACTTTGCCGGGCCAGCGCTTGAGCGACTTGCAAGGCAAGGTGGTATTGGTGAATTTCTGGGCCACCTGGTGCCCGTATTGCCGACATGAAATGCCGGCGATGCAGGCGTTCTATCAGGAAAACCAGGCGAAGGGATTCGAGATTGTCGCCTACAGCCTGGATAAAACCCAAACCGAAGTGGATGCATTCATGCGCGCCGAGGGTTATTCATTTCCCGCGCCGCTGGCCACGCAAGAGGCGACGGCGGCGTTCGGTGATGTCTCGCGGGTGCCGCTGTCTTTTATCATCGATCGCGATGGCATCGTGCGTCACAAGATCGCGGGTCAGGTGCATGCCGGCAGGCTTGATGATCTGATCACGCCGCTGCTTCAGGCGACTGCGGCTCTGCCCCGGACGCCTGCTTCAAGTCATTGAGCAAGCGTTCCATCTCGCGCCGGTAAAACAGGAAATCCATTTCCGGACACGGCGCGCCGAGGCGGGTGACAACGGCGGAAATCTGGCCGCGATGGTGAGCGTAATGGGTGAACAGGTGGGTCAGCGCATCGCGCGTCCACATCGTAAAAGGCTTTCCCTCGCTGCCGATAAAAGCGATCTGGCTATCGAAGAACTCCGGTGGCTGGGCTTCCAGCCAGTTTTGCAGCTTGCGTGTCTCGCGGCGCAAGGCGAGCTTCAGTTCACGCCAATCTGAAATGCTGATCGTCTTGTAACTGACCGTCAGTGGCTCGCCTTGCAAACGCGCATGCCAGAGCTGGCTGACTTGCAAAAGATGATCGACGGTATGGTGAATGCTGTTGAAGAACAGGCCTTGATCACTGTCGATGACATCGGGCTGGAGGTAATCCAGCGCAGTAAACAGAACCTCGTTGGCCCAATGTTGATAGTCGGCTTGCACGACGATATGACTTTTCCAGGCGTACATAGGGCTATTTTCCTTGGCTGTTAAGCGAGCATGAACCGCTGTGCGGCACTGGTATTCGAGGTGTGACTGAAAGTTGCATGATTTGGAGTGAACTATAGCCAATCCATTGCCGGATGGTGAGGTTGATCACTTTGGTTCGGTATTCCAGATCAGTCGCCGCGCCAGTTCTGCGGTTGTTTCGATTTTGCCATCGGTGGCGATGAACATGGCTTGGCTGATTCCCATCTTGCCGGCCAGACGCCGCCAGTCTGCCGGGCCTGCGATGAACAGCGGCTTGCTTGCGACATCGGACAGCGTGCCCGCGTTTACGCCGCTGGCGATCACCGTCACTGCCTGCGCCTGGTCCGCCGGCCAGCCGGTGCGCGGATCGATCAGGTGGCAATAGCGTTTGCCGCCGAGTTCAAAGTAACGCTGGTAGTCGCCGGACGTGCCGATTGCCTCGCCGTCATGCAATTCCAGCATCGCCAGTGCGCCGGCACGACGCGGATGCTGAATGCCGACTTTCCAGGCCTGGCCGCCCTTTTTTCCCAGCGCGATGATATTGCCGCCGATGTTGATCAACGCGTTGCCGACGCCCTGGCTCTTCAGGTAGGCCGCAGCCCGATCCAGCGCATAACCCTTGGCATAACCGCCTAGATCGAGACGCGCCGCCGGGTTCGAGGCGAACAGCAGATCGCCGTCGAAACGCAGGTCGGCCATGCCGGGCATCGCTTTGGTCAGCACCTCGATTTGCTTCGGATCCGGCAGGCGCGGTTCAAAAGTGTCGGAATGAAATCCCCACAACCGCACCAGATTGCCGATGGCCGGGTTGAACAGACCTTCGGCGAGCGCCGACAAGCGCTGCGCATCGCGCAGCATCGGCGCCAACTCAGCCGGCAAAGTCACCTGGGCGGGGGCATCTGGCTTTGCTTTTGCAAGGGCGGTGTTGATCTGTTCCAGCGCGCCCGGCTGCCAGGCATGCAGCCTCTGGTGCATCACGTCGAAGTCCTTCAGCACCTGATCGGTGACGCGGCGTGCTTTGTCCTCCGGTTCGCCGTAAATGGTCACTTCCACCAGCGTGCCGAACACGTAGGACTGCTGCTTGTGGATTTTGTCGCCGCAACCTGTCAGCAGGATCAGCGCCAGCAGAATCGCAAACGTGTTTCTCAGCGAGGTATGGCTCACTGTTTACCCTTCACCCTTGACCTGCCTTTCCAGCGCATCGACAAACATCGCCGCCACATCGAACTCGGTCTGCTGGGTGATTTCCTGGAAGCAGGTCGGGCTGGTCACGTTGACCTCGGTCAGACTGTCGCCGATCACATCCAGCCCGACCAGCAGCAGACCGGCTTGTTTAAGCGTCGGGCCGAGCGTGCGGGCGATTTCCCAATCCCGCTCGGTCAACGGCCGCGCCACGCCGGTGCCGCCAGCGGCCAGATTGCCGCGCGTCTCGCCTTCCGCCGGAATCCGCGCCAGACAATACGGCACCGCCTCGCCGTCGATGATCAGGATGCGTTTGTCGCCGTCCTTGATTTCCGGCAGATAACGCTGCGCCATGATGGTTTCCGCGCCGTTGCGGGTCACGGTTTCCAGGATGGCCCCCAGATTCGGGTCACCCGGCCGCAAGCGGAAAATGCCGCTGCCGCCCATCGCATTGAGTGGCTTGACCACGATGTCGCCGTGCTCGGCGAGAAATTCCCGGATCAACGCCGCATCATTGCTGACCAGCGTCGGCGCGATGAACTGCGGAAAGCGGGCGATGGCCAGCTTCTCGTTGTAATCGCGCAGCGATTGCGGCCGGTTGAACACCCGCGCACCCTGCCGCTCGGCCATCTCCAGCAGCCAGGTGGCGTACAGGTAAGCCTGATCGAACGGTGGATCGGTGCGCATGATCACCGCATCGAATGAGGTCAGGTCGCGCCATTCTGTGTCGCCTTCGGCAAACCAGGGGTCGCCGCCGGTGAGTTCTATTGCCCGCGCCCTCCCCATCACCCGCTCATCGCGCCAGGCCAGATCGCCAGCCAGCATGGCGGAGAGCACATGCCCGCGCCGAGCCGCCTCGACCATCATGGCGTAGGTGGAATCCTTGTAAGTCTTGAAACCGGCCAGCGGGTCGGCGATGAACAGGAGGTTCATGACGTCTGTTCCACGTTGATCGGCGCGGTTTGCTCCAGTTCCAGCGCCGAGGCCAGCGCTGCCAACCGGGCCAGCACGCCGTAGGTGTAGAAGCGATTGACCGGCGCGTCGGGGCGCAGGCCGCCATCACAGTAGCTGCCGGTGGCGTCGAACGCGAGCGGCACGAAATGCATGCCGGGGGCGTTCAGGTTTTCGTCGATGCCGCGGCTGGTGTGGACGCGATAGAAGCCGCCGATGACGAAGTGGTCGATCATGTACACCACCGGTTCGGCGACCGCTTCGTTGATGCTCTCGAAGGTCGGCACGCCTTCCTGCACCAGCACCTGGGTGACTTCCAGACCTTCCTTGACCACTGCCATCTTGTTGCGCTGCTTGCGGTTGAGATCGCGCACATCGTCGGCTGACTTCACCGTCATGATGCCCATGCCGTAGGTGCCGGCGTCGGCTTTGATAATGACGAAGGGGTCGCGGTCGATGCCGTATTCGACATATTTGGCGCGGGTGCGCGCAAGTACCGCGTCAACGTGGTGTGCCAGGCATTCCTCGCCAACGCGGGCGTGGAAATTCACCTCGCCGCAATTGGCGTGATACGGATTGATCAGCCATGGGTCCATGTCGATCAAACTGCAAAAATCGCGTGCGATCTGGTCGTAGGCGGCGAAGTGGTTGGATTTGCGCCGCGTCGCCCAGCCGGCGTGCAGCGGTGGCAGCATGGTCTGCGCCGAGTCCAGGCCTTGCAGGATCGCCGGCGCGCCGGCTGAAAGGTCGTTGTTGAGCAGGATGGAACACGGGTCGAAACGCGCATGGTGTTGCGATTCCGGATCGAGCAGCAGCCGGTTGCCTTCGCGCCGCACCGGTTCCAGCGTCAACTTGCCGCCATCTGGCAGATCAAGTGTCAGCGGTTCCTGCAGATCGGGGATCAGGCTGCCGAAGCGCACCGTCAGGCCGGTCTTGCGAATGATGTCGGCCAGTGCGGCGACGTTTTGCAGGTAGAACAGGTTGCGCGTGTGGTTTTCCGGAATGATCAGGAAGCGGCGCGCATCGCCGCACATCTTTTCCACGCCGACCTGCGCCGCCTGCACTGCCAGCGGCATGAAATCAGGATTCAGGTTGTTGAAGCCGCCGGGATACAGATTGGTGTCCACCGGCGCCAGCTTGAAACCGGCGTTGCGCAGATCGACCGAACTGTAGAACGGCGCGGCATGCTGCATCCATTGGCGGCGAAACCAGTGCTCGATGTCGGTCTGGGCGTCGATGACGTGGCGTTCAAGATCGAGCAGCGGGCCGGTGAGAGCAGTAGTGAGGTGAGGGACCATGGCGGAGCGTAAAGATTGGAAGCAAACCCAATTTTAGTCGGGTTCGTCCCTGCCGCTTGAGTTGGTTGCCTGCGCTGGTTGCCTTGTGTTCAGCGTTCTGCCAGTGACCTGGCCTTCTGTTCGGCAAATTCACGCAGTTCGCCGCTGAGGCGGGTTTGCAGCGCACGTTGATAGGCCGCACCCGCATCTGCCTTCGCGTTGCCTTTCTCCAGCGCGACCGCCATGCCGATCCACCAGTTGCCTTGGTTGGGGTCGAGCCGCAGGGCTTCGCGATAGGCCAGTGCGGTTTCCGCCGGCTTGCCGAGTTTGGCCTGGGTGCTGGCATACAACGCCCAATTGGTCGCATCAGGATGCTTGCCAAGGCTGGTTTTAAGAATGCTGCTGGCCTGCGCGAAATCGCCACGTTGCAGGTGTACTTGCGCCAGGCTGCGTGGATACCAGGTGTCGTTGGGGTGCTGCAGCATGCCTTCGCGCAGCAAGGCTTCGGCGCTGGCGGTATTGCCCGCCTCCAGCACCAGCGCAATCAGTTTCTGGCGCGCGGCGGTTTGGCCGGGATCCAGGCGCAGGGCCAGTTCCAGCCGGGCCTGGGCATCATGGTTGCGGCCTTGCTCAAGCAGTTGCACAGCCTGCCGCCAGGCTTCTTCCGCCTGCATCTGCGCTGACGGCGGTTTGATTTCCTTGACGACACGCTGCGCGGCATCCGTTGTCGGTGCGATCTCCGGCAAGCGTTTATCCAGCCGAGGCGAGATTGAAATTTCTGGCGTGGGTTTCAGCAGCGCCGGTGTTGCAGCGGCGTGTTTTGTCGCTCGCTGGCTGCTGTTTTCAGGTAACGGACCGAGCTGCGCTTGGGGAGTGAGTGTTTCTGAAAGCGTGAGTCGCGGCGTGATCTGTTGTTCAACGAGAGGCGCCGGCATGGGGGCTGGAGCCGATGCGGCTACCTGTTTCGCCGGTGAAGCAGGTGCCGCTGGCCAGAACCACCAGGCTGCCGCAAGCGCGAATAGCAGACCGCCAAGCAGCCGGAGCGGCCAGTTGGCTGCCGGCGCTTGCGTCGTGTTGATGGCGATGACGCCTTGCGGCGCGGAGGTATTGGCGCCCTGGCGATCCAGATCTTTCAACACCTGATTGATGACGCTCATGCCAACCCCTTCATGCCGACCTCGGCTGGAAATGCCACCAGGGCCGGGATGAACCGGGCGTATCGCGGGCGGCCAGGTGCACATGGCGTGGTTGCGCTTGCGCCAGACCTTCGCCGAATGCCAGCAACAAGGTTTTGTGCGCCAGGATGTTGAGCAGGCGCGGCATACCCTGGCTTCGCTGGTGCAATTTCAGCGCGGCGGCAGTGCTGAACAGCGGACCTGCCGCGCCGGCTTGCTTGACTCGATGCATCAGGTAAACCGGCGTTTCAGTGAGGGTCAACGGCGTGATCTGTTCATGAAAAACAATGCGGCTTCTGATCTGTCGAACTGACGGATCAGCCAGCCGGGCATCAAGTTCGGGCTGGCCGAATAACACGATCTGCAACAACTTGCGCTTCTCGGTTTCCAGATTGGTGATCAAGCGCAGCGCTTCCAGGCTCTCCAGCGGCATCGCCTGTGCTTCGTCGATCAGCGCCACGGCGGGTCTGCCGGCCTGCGCCAGTTCGAGTAAACGGATTTCCAATGCCTTGGTCAGGCCATAGGCGACGCTGCGTTTGACGATGCTGCCGCCCACTTCACCCACTTCGCCGAGTTCGGCCAACAGCGCCTGGTTCAGCGCAGCCGGGGACAGATGTGGATTCGGCACATAGGCGGCGGCCCAGCCCAGCTTTTCCAGGTGATTCAGCAAGTAGCGGCAGAGCATCGTCTTGCCGGAACCGACTTCCCCCACGATCTTGATCAGCCCTTCGCCGGAATCGAGTGCTACCAACAGTGTATTGAGCGCAGCCTGGGTGCCGCTGCCGGGAAAAAAATACTCGGTGTCGGGGGTCAA
>CAZUSF010000110.1:0-7892 GCA_964623355.1 uncultured Thiobacillus sp.
CCTTACAACACATAACGCGCCAGATCTTCGCTTGCCGCCAATTCCTTCAACCGTACATCGACGTAAGCCGCATCAACCGACAGCGTCTCGCCAGACCGCTTGTCAGCGTCGAACGACAACTCATCGAGCAGGCGTTCCATCACCGTGTACAGCCGGCGGGCGCCGATGTTTTCGGTGCGCTCGTTGACCTGCCAGGCGAGTTCGGCGAGACGACGAATGGCATCGTCGCTGAATTCGAGCTTGACGCCTTCGGTGTCCATCAGCGCCTGGTATTGCCGCGTCAGGCAGGCATCGGTGCCGGTCAGGATGCGTTCGAAATCTTCGACCGACAGGCTCTGCAATTCAACCCGAATCGGGAAGCGGCCCTGCAATTCTGGAATCAGGTCGGAAGGTTTCGACAGGTGAAACGCGCCGCTGGCGATGAATAAAATGTGGTCGGTCTTGATCATGCCGAACTTGGTCGACACCGTCGCGCCTTCCACCAGCGGCAACAAATCGCGCTGCACGCCCTGGCGCGAGACATCCGGCCCGCTGCCCTCGCGGCCGGCGATCTTGTCGATTTCATCGAGAAACACGATGCCGTTCGACTCGACGTTGCGCACCGCTTCCAGCTTGACCTCTTCCTCGTTGACGAAGCGGCCGGCTTCTTCTTCGGTCAGTTGCTTCATCGCCTCGGCAATCTTCAACTTGCGCTTCTGCGTCCGTTTCTGGCCCAGGTTCTGGAACATGCCCTGCAATTGCGTGGTGAGTTCCTCCATGCCGGGCGGCGCAAAGATTTCCATCTGCGGATTCGACATCGCCAGATCGAGTTCGATTTCCTTGTCGTTGAGTTGCCCCTCACGCAGCATCTTGCGGAATTTCTGCCGGGTGGCCGATTCCTCCGGTTTCGCATCGCCGGCATCGGCTTGCCAGGTATCGCGCACGCCGGGCAACAGAACGTCGAGAATCCGGTCCTCAGCAGCATCTTCGGCGCGCATGCGGACTTTGCGGGTGGCTTCCTCGCGCGCCTGTTTGACGGCGATTTCCGCCAGGTCGCGGATGATGCTGTCGACATCCTTGCCGACGTAACCGACTTCGGTGAACTTGGTGGCTTCCACCTTGATGAATGGCGCACCCGACAGCCGCGCCAATCGGCGTGCGATCTCGGTCTTGCCGACGCCGGTCGGGCCAATCATCAGAATGTTCTTCGGCGTAATTTCCTGGCGCAGCGCATCACCGACCCGCATGCGTCGCCAGCGATTGCGCAGTGCGATGGCGCAGGCGCGCTTGGCGGCGTTCTGTCCAACAATGTGTTTATCGAGTTCGTGAACGATTTCCTGCGGCGTCATTTGAGACATCGTGTGCGACATGATTTTTTCGTAATTACGGTTTATAAGCGTTAAAAACCAAGGCGCCGAGTCTATCACCCGCTATCTACCCGTTTCTTGGTGTGACAGTTGCTGCGCCAGTTGTTGCGTCATAAACGGCTATAGTGATGTCCATACGCTTCAATTCAAGGAGAAGACCATGCAATACCCATTTTTTCTGCCTTCGATTGCATTGTTACTTGCCTGTTCAAGCCTTGCCACGGCCGGCGAGATGACCCGTCTGGGAGAACTGGAACTGCATAGTGTCGCGGTACCAACCAGTGAACTGACCCCCGAGGCGGCGCGCGACTACAACGTCACCCCCGATGCCGGGCGCGGCCTGCTCACCGTGACCCTGATCAAGAAGGGCCGCAACGGCAAGACTGAATCGGTGCCTGGCCAGGTGTATGCCGGCGGCTTCACCCAGGACAACAAAATCTTCAGCATCCCGATCCGCGAAATTCGCCAGCCGGATGGGGTCTATTACCTGGGCGAATACCGCGTCAACGCGCCCGACACCATTCGTTTTCTGGTCAACGCCAACGTGCTTGGCAAGCCGATGAAGGTGGAGTTTTCACGCGCCTTCAATGCACCGCAAACAAGCGCTAACTGATCGCCTCGAACAGAGCACCTCGAAACGGCTTCAACGCACCAACTGGAACAAGCCCCAGACGCCCATTGCCGCCACCAGTAAACCGGCACCGCGCTTGACCCAGGTTTTACGCGCGAAGTTGCGCAAGCTTTCCGCTGCCCAACCCATCAACAACAGGTTCGGCAGCGTGCCGAGACCAAACGCCAGCAACAAGGCTGCGCCATGAATGGCACTACCGGCCGACAAGGCCATCACCAACACGCTGTAAACCAGGCCGCACGGCAGCCAGCCCCATAACGCACCGGCCGCCACGGCCTGGCCCAGATTGCGTACCGGCATCACCTTCGCCAGCAACGGCTGCACCCTTTTCCAGACCGCGCTACCCGCCCGCTCCAGCACGCGAATCGATTGATTCAGGCCAGCCAGATAAAGACCGAGCAGAATCAGGATGACCTGCGCCAGGACGTACAACCCGCGCTGCAACGGATACAGGCTATCGGACAGAAAGGCCGCTGAACCGAGCAGGCCGGCCAGCGCGCCAAGGGCGGTATAACTGGCGATGCGGCCGACGCTGTAGCCGATATGGAAGTGGAATGGTTGGCGGCCGCTTTTGCCAACCTCGCTTTTGCCAACCTCACTCTTGCCAACCTCGCCCTGGAATGACATCGCAGCCACAATGCCGCCGCACATGCCGACACAATGCGTGCCGCCAAGTAGACCGGTCAGAAAGGCGGCAAGGAAGGTGGTTTCGAGCATGGGCCGAATGATAACGCGTGCGGCAAACTCATCGAGAGAAGGCTGGCTTGTTCAAACCTGTTGGCGCCGCGCAGCTGGAGGATCAAGCTTCGCCGCAATAAATGCAGCCGGATGTTGGCGTTTCCATTACCACGATCTTGCTCAACCCGGGCAACGCGGGTTGCAGCCGCTGCCAGATCCATTGCGCTAGATGTTCGCTGGTCGGGTTTTCCAGGCCGGCAACGTCATTCAGGTAACGATGATCGAGCGCAGCATGCACCGGTTGCCAGGCGCGTTGAATGTCGGCGAAATCAATCACCCAGCCCAGGCTGGCATCAAGCGGCCCGCTGACGTGCACCTCGATCTGAAAAGAATGGCCATGCAGGCGTGAACACGGATGTTCAGCCGGCAATTGCGGCAAGCGCCGCGCGGCTTCAAGCGAGAAACGATTGAAAATTTGCATATTCAAGTAAAAACCGAAACATGGAAAGTTGGAAAATAGGGTTCGCTTCAGCGATCAACGCATTGCAAAACAGGCCCATGAACGCAAGCCACACTCAAGCAACAGAGGCATAAGCATGACTCAGAAAATGCTGCATGTCGCTCTCGAAACGGAAGAAGTGGAAGCTCCGCGAGCGGCCTATTTGCTGGCGAAGTATGGTGTTTTCACGCCCGAGCACAGCTTGCTTGGCAGCTACAACCCGAACAACAGTGGTGGCCAGCGTTATCACGATGCGACCGAGTTGGCGCGCGGCAAACTGACTCGTTTGACGGCGCACTACCAGGCCTTGCCGGCGGCGGCCGCCGAGCCGACCGAACCGCCAACGCTGAGCGAGTTGCAGGAAATCAACGCCTGGCTGGAAGAGTTGCTGCATGTCACGGATACCTGTCGTACCAAACGAGAACAGTTCGAACGCGAGCAACGCCACGAAGCGACCCTGCTGGATGAACTGAAACCGTTCAAAACGCTGGATTTCGACCTGACCCAACTCGCCAGGCCGAAACGTTTCATCGAAACCCTGGTCGGCAGCGTGCCCGAATCCGAACTCGCCGCGCTGACCAACGACCTGGAACAAGTCGGCGGCATTGTCGAGTTGTTCGGCAAACAAACCGGCCGCGCCTACCTGGTCGTCATCTGCCCGCAATTACGCTGTTTGTTGTCGAGAGCGGTGCTGGACAAACATCATTGGCACCAAATCCATCTGCCCGCCGAGTTTTCCGGCCGGCCGCAGGAGATCGAATCCGAACTGAAGAATTTATGCCAACGCATTACGCATCGTGTCGACAACCTCGAACAGTCACATCGGCATACTTTCGAAGGCATCGAAGATCGGCTCGCGCATGTCGTGAAATCGGTTGAACTGGCCGAGCCGTATGCACAACTGGTGGCGGAAACCGTCA
Source organism: uncultured Thiobacillus sp. (assembly GCA_964623355.1). Classification (GTDB taxonomy): domain Bacteria; phylum Pseudomonadota; class Gammaproteobacteria; order Burkholderiales; family Thiobacillaceae; genus PFJX01. Next base: position 4,075 of record CAZUSF010000110.1, read on the forward strand.
CCGAGCCCGATGGCAAGCTGCTGATTCGTGGCTGGATTCCACACCGCAACCTGAAGCGGCTGCAAGACCAGCTCGCCACAGCGATGAACCGGGAGTACCGGCTGGAGACGCGACCGCCGGAGCCGGGCGAACGCGAATCGGTGCCATCCGCCAGACGCTATCCGATCTGGCTCGGCCCGTTCGCCGAACTGGTGCGCGGCTATGGCGTACCGTGCTATGGCGACTTCGACCCGACCCTGTTCTTCATGTTCTCCTTCACCGCCATGTTCGGCATGATGTTCGGCGATGTCGGGCATGGCCTGCTGATCGCGCTGGCCTCCCTCGCGCTGCGCGGCGAAGCCAAACGTTTCCGCCCGCTGCTGCTTGCGGCGGGCGCATCGGCGTGCGGTTTTGGCTGGCTGTACGGCAGCGTATTCGGCATGGAAGAGATCATCACGCCACTCTGGATCGCCCCGCTTTCCGACCCGGTGCGCATGCTGCAAGCGGCGATCGGCTGGGGTGTCGGCTTTCTCGTGGCGACGCAGCTGATCATGCTTTACAACCGTATCTCCAGCCGCAACTGGCGCGCCGCGATGTTCGATGCCGGCGGCGTCGCCGGCCTGATGCTCTATCTTGGCGGCGTCGCAGCGTTCTACCTGACCTTGAGCGGCAAGGTCGGCGCCGAATGGGCGATCGGCATTGCCAGCGTCGGTTTCGTGCTGATTCTGATTCATCACTGCGCGCAACAGACAGAGCCTTGGCCGGGACGTTTTTTCCTCAGCTTGATGGATAGCCTGGAAACCGTTTTCAACGATTTCGTCAACACGCTGTCGTTCATGCGCGTCGCCGCTTTTTCGATCAGCCATGTCGCACTAGCGATGGCGATCGCGACCCTGAGCGCTGAAATGGGCAGCACCGGCCAGATCATCACGCTGGTATTCGGCAACTTGCTGATCCTGGTGCTGGAAGGCTCGATCGTCGCCATTCAAACGCTGCGGCTGGAATATTACGAAGGCTTTTCCCGCTATTTCACCTGCTTCGGCCGCGAGTTCAAGCCCCTGATCGATGGCCGCAAAGCCAAACCGCGATGGGTCTGATTCGGCTCTGCATTGTTGATCCGGCGCAGAATAAACGAGAGACCCGTTCGGCCTGAGCTTGTCGAAGGCGCTTGGCTACAGTGCTTCGACAAGCTCAGCACGAACGGACTCTCGGATAAATGATGCCGAATCAATAGTCAGCGCAGTGACCACTGAATTGACCACCGGGTTGACCTCCATTCCGACCGTCACGAAAGCGTCATGAAACCGTCATAACATCGCGTTCAATCCTACTCACGGAGGCGCGCATGTCTGCCACCATCCTTGTTGTCGAAGACGAACCTGGCATTCAGGAAGTCCTCAAATTCAATCTCGGCCAGCACGGCCATGACGTCATCATCGCCGGCGATGCAGAGGAAGCAATCAGCCTGCTGCGCGGCGCTTTGCCCGATCTGATTCTGCTCGACTGGATGTTGCCCGGCATGTCTGGCATCGATTTCGCCCGCCGCATTCGCGCGGACAGTCGGCAAAAAAACATCCCGATAATCATGCTGACCGCGCGCACCGAGGAACGCGACAAGGTTCAAGGGCTGGATACCGGTGCCGACGACTACATCACGAAACCGTTTTCGCCGCGCGAGTTGATGTCGCGCATCAAGGCGGTGCTGCGCCGGCGCGCGCCGCAGATGACCGAAGACAGCGTAGAAATCGATGGACTCAAACTCGACCCGCTGTCGCATCGAGTGCACGGCACTGTCAACAATGTCGTCACCGCACTCGAACTCGGGCCGACCGAATTCCGTCTGCTGCATTTCCTGATGACCCACCCGGAGCGGGTTTACTCGCGCTCACAGTTGCTCGACCAGGTCTGGGGCGACCATGTTTTCGTGGAAGAACGCACCGTCGATGTGCATATCCGTCGCCTGCGCTCGGCACTCGAAGTGACTAGCCATGATCGTCTGATCCAGACCGTGCGCGGCTCCGGCTATCGGCTTTCCGCCATCCTGGCCTGATCCTGGCTTGACCCCGCCGGCAGAGTAGAATCCGCCGACATTCCATATCGACACGCACATCCATGCTGGAATTCTGGTGGCGCCCCCTGGCGCTGATTGCCGGGCTTGCCTTGTTTTCATCGCTGTTTTCCAGCTCACAGGGGAATGACACTGCCTGGGCCATATTTGCTTGCGGGCTGATCGCCAATCTGGTTTATCACCTGCGCCAACTGCGTAAATTCTCCGCCTGGCTTTCCGACCCGACTCGTCCCCCATTGCAAGGCGATGGCATCTGGGGTGATGCGCTGTATCAATTGGAAAAACAAATGCGCGGGCGACAAGGCGCGCAACAGAAAGTCGCCGCCGATCTGGAACAGATGCTGGAAGCCACGCGCAATCTGCCGGATGGCGTGGTGATCCTGGATGACGACAATCGTATCGTCTGGCTCAACATTGCCGCCACACGGCTGCTTGGCCTTTCGCAGACGCGGGATTTAGGCCAGTTTTTGCTTTACCTGCTGCGCAATTCCCGCTTTTCCGAATGGCTGCAACACGAAAACTTTGCGCAGACGCTGACCCTCACTTCACCGGTTACGCAACAGATCGACCTCTCCTTGCAGCTGATCCCGCTGCCGCGCAAACAGAAAATGCTGGTCGCGCGCGACATCACCGACATTGCCCGGGTTGAAGCCATGCGGCGCGATTTCGTCGCCAATGTGTCGCATGAATTGCGCACGCCGATTACCGTCATCGTCGGCTTCCTCGAGGCCTTCGAAGACATGCCTGATGTGGCAAACCCTCCCGACCCGGCGCAATTCCGCAAACACATCCCACTGATGCGCGAACAGTCCGACCGCATCCGTCGCCTGGTCGATGATCTGCTCACCCTGGCGCGTCTGGAGAGCCAACCGGAAACCAAGGATGAAACCGTCGACATGGTCTCGCTGACGCAACGCCTGGCGCGCGAGGCGGATTCGATGAGCCAGGGCAAACATCAAATCGAACGGGTCATCGCCAGCCAGGCCCGCCTGATCGGCAACAGCCAGGAGCTCTACAGCGCGCTTGCCAACCTGGTCACCAACGCGGTGCGCTATACCCCCGCCAAAGGTCGCATCCGGATTCGTTGGGGCGAACTGGAAAACCATGCAAAACCGAATGGCGAACACACGTTCTCGGTACAGGACAGCGGCGAGGGCATCGAACCGCAACATATCCCGCGCCTGACTGAACGTTTCTATCGTGTCGATCAAGGACGCTCACGCGCCACTGGCGGCACCGGCCTCGGCCTGGCGATCGCCAAGCATGTGCTGCAGCGGCATCAGGCCCGGCTCAGAATTGAAAGCACCGTTGGCAAAGGCAGCACGTTTACCGCCGTGTTTCCGCAGGAACGGGTTATTCCGGCACCGACAACAAAGCCTGAATCCGAACCTGAATCTGCTGCCTGAGATTAGCCGCCGATATCGGAACTTGAGCTGGCCGGCGCGACGCCGCCCAGATCGCATCGGGAAAATTAACGTCATCCGCCCAGCGTGGAATCACATGCCAATGCACATGCGGCACCACGTTACCGAGACTGGCCAGATTAATCTTGTCTGGCTGCGCGACTTCCTGCACAGCGGTTTCGACCGCGAATACCACGTTCATCAAACGTAGCCGCTCGGCGGGCGGCAAGTCGGTCATTTCCTTGACGTGAGCATTCAGGATGACGCGGCAGAAACCGGGGTAATTGGGGTCATCGACCCAGATCACGCGGCAGAAGGCGTCGGACCAGAGGACTTCTTCGTTGGTCGGTGAGCAAAGGGGGCAATAG
>CAZUSF010000111.1:0-3082 GCA_964623355.1 uncultured Thiobacillus sp.
CATTGGCCAACGCTTCCGCATCATGGCCAGCTTTTTCCATCAACGCGTCCTGATACTCGATCAGCTTTTCCAGGCTGGTGAAATACGGGGTCTGGGTTTTGCGAACTTCGCCAAACAGCATCTGCGTGGCTTCGGCTTTCTGGCCCGCCATGGCGAGTTCCAGCGACTTGTCACGCGCTTTGACAAATTCCACACGGTTTTCTAACACCGTCTTGAGGGTCTGCTTGCCTTCATCGCTGAGGATGGTTTTCTCCAGTTCGCCATACAACTCGGCTACTTTCGGCCGGTTGGCATCGATGCGCCCCTTCTGCTCGTTCATCTCCTGCGGGTTGTCGAGCAGCAGGATGTTGCGCAACGAGCGCGCATCGGCGTTGACGTGATCAATGATGGCGTTGGCTTTAACGGTCTTGGGATACAGATCGTTCACCATTCTTTCGATACTGTTATCGAGTTCGCTGACCCGCATGATGCCGACCACGGCAACCACGATCAGCAGCACAACCACCATGCCGAAGCCGATGGCGAGTTTCAGGCCGAGTTTCAAGTTCTTGAACATTTTGGACTCCTGTTTAAATCAATGAGCCGACAGGGCAAGCGGTGACGCAAACGTCTTGCCCGATTCGGATTCGGTTGCCAAGGCAATAAGTGAAGGAACATCCAGGATCAGCGCGACTTCGCCGCTGCCCAGGATGGTTGAACCGGAAATGCCGCGCAGATGGGTAAAGATCTTGCCGAGTGGTTTGATCACGGTCTGGAATTCCCCCATCAGTTCATCCACCACCAGACCGGCCTTGCTGCCGGCGTATTTGACGACGACGACGTTTTCCCGTCGGCCACTGCGGCCAGCGAGGGCGAAATATTCGCGCAGGCGGATCAACGGCAGCACTTCGCCGCGCAGGTTGAGCATGTTGCCGCGCGCCTTGTTGGATGATTTGCCATCGGTCAGTTCGATGCATTCCTCGACCATGTCGAGCGGCACGACGTAGGCCGACGTGCTGACGCCCATCAGGAAGCCGTCGATGATCGCCAGCGTCAGCGGCAGGCGGATCGACATCGTGGTGCCGACGCCTTCCTGGCTGTCGATGGTCGCCATGCCGCGCAGGGCTTCGATGTTGCGTTTCACCACATCCAGGCCGACACCGCGGCCGGACAGGTTGCTGATTTGATCGGCGGTGGAAAAACCGGGCTCGAACAACAACTTGAACAGATCCGCATCGGACGGATCGGCATCGGCGGCCAGCAAACCTTTGGCCACCGCTTTCTGCTTGATCCGCTCGCGTTTGAGACCGCCGCCATCGTCAGCCACTTCAATCACGATGTTGCCGGACTCGTGATAGGCATTCAGACGCACCCGGCCGCGCGCCGGCTTGCCGGCGGCAATGCGTGCTTCGGCCGATTCGATGCCGTGGTCGATGGCGTTGCGCACCATGTGGGTCAATGGGTCGCTGATCTTTTCCACCACGGTCTTGTCGAGTTCCGCTTCGCCACCGGTGATGACCAGTTCGATGTCCTTGCCGAGATCACGCGAGACATCGCGCACGACGCGATGGAAACGGTTGAAGGTTTCGCCGATCTGCACCATGCGCAATCTGAGTGCGCCATCGCGGATCTCATCGACCAGGCGGGAAATGGTCGAGGTCGCCTCGAACATGCCTTCGTCTTTTGCCTTTTGCGCCAGCAATGCGGCGGACGCGCCAGCAATAACCAGTTCGCCGACCAGGTTGATCAACTGATCGAGCTTGTCGGCATGCACCCGGATCAGTTTGGCGTCCTGTGCTTTCTTGTCGTTGACCTGGGCTTGCTTGACCACCGCTGCGTCAACCAACTCCTTCTGCACCGCTTGCTGCTCGACCAGAATTTCGCCCAGCGGCGCGGTTTTGTGCTCGCTATCTGACGGCTCGGCTGACTCGATCCCTTGCGTATCCAGACCCTTGTTCAACTCGACCGAAGTGATCACCCCGGCCTGGAGCAGGATTTCGCCCAGGCGCATGGTGTCTTCCGGCAGCGACATGATCAGATCGACATATTGCGAGACCTTGCTGTACGGCGGCAGGATGTTGAGCAGGCAGGAGTCGCGCACGAAATCGAACACGCGCTCAATCTTTTCCTTGCTGGTTTCGGCGCGGAAATCGATCTCGAAACCCATGTAGCAGGCTTCCGGATCCATTGCTTCGGCATCCGGCATCGCATCGAGCAAGGTGGTGATATGGGCGATTTCACCGAAACCGGACAGGTAGCGCAGGAAGGACAAGGGGTCCATGCCTTCGCGCAGCACGTTGTCGCCAAAACGAATCGAGATATGCCAGCAATCGTGGCCGACCATGCCGCCGCCGCTGCTTTCGAGTTGGGTATCCGACGCCGCCGCCAGGTCACTCGCCGCTTCTTTCGACGACGAATACGCCCGCAGACCGGTCAGCAACTCCTCGCCCCGCGCCAGGGTGGCGGCATCCGGCCGCGCCGCTGGATCGATGGCGAATTCGAGCAGGCGGGCGATCTGGTCGCCGCTGGCGAGCAGCAACTGAATCAGTTCACTGTCGAGTTTGATGCGTCCGTCACGCGCTTCATCGAGTGCGTTTTCCACCACATGGGTGAATTCGACGATGTAGTCGCATTCGACGATACCGGCGCCGCCCTTGATGGTGTGGGCGGCGCGAAACACCGCGTTCAATGCATCGGTGTCGGCAGGGTTCTGCTCCAGACCGAGCAGGTTCTCTTCCAGGCTGGAGAGGAGTTCCTGGCTTTCCGCGATGTAGGCTTGTCTCAGCTCATCCATGTCGGGCTCCTATTGGGTTTGCCGAGCGGGCTTCTGTGCCGGAATCAGCGTCGGGTCGCCGAAATAGGCATTCAGATTGCTCAGGTCGATGACTTCGCGCACCGCGTCGCTGTGGGCAACGATGCGCAAGGCGTGGCCGCTTTTGATCGCTTCGCGCTTGGCGAGATAGAGCAATTGCAGGCCGGCTGAGTCAAGTTCGGTGACTTGCGACAGATCAAGGCGCAACTCGGCGTTGTCGCGTACGCCGGCCAAAAGCTGCGCCTTCAGTTCCTGCACGACATAAATGGTGACCGCGCCTTCAAGGGCGAG
>CAZUSF010000111.1:3182-7839 GCA_964623355.1 uncultured Thiobacillus sp.
CGTTAGAACAGCTCCACTTTCGAGCCGCTGCCGCCACCACTGGACGTGGTTTTGCCGCCAAGGGCTTGAGTGTGCTGTCCGCGTTGCTGATCCATCACATAACCATCAAACATTTCATTCAGGTGCTCGGCCAAGGGCTTGAATTGCACCTGGCTTTCCGGGTCGTTCAATTGCTGGCGCAGATTGGCGAAATGGTCATCAAGACGCTGCAACGCGCCCATGACATGTTCAACCTGCTGCCGGGTGACATCCTGGAACTGGATGCTGGCCATGACTTCCATGAACATCCGCGATAACGAGGAACTGGTCTGGTTGATCTGCGCCAGCACATCCCCATCCCGATGCACCAGGTCGGCATAGCGCTCGCCCATCTCGGTCAACTGGTTGGCAAACTGTTCCAGCGCCTTGGTTTCGCTGTTCAGGCTGGCATCCGCCAGCTTGTCCTGGAACTCGCTTTCGATGCTGTTGGCGACGGTGAGGATGCCATCGCGAATCTTTGATACCGCTTCGCCGGTCTGGTCAGACAGCTTGCGCACTTCATCCGCGACCACCGCGAAACCGCGCCCCTGCTCGCCGGCACGGGCAGCTTCAATTGCGGCATTGAGCGACAACAGATTGGTCTGGCCAGCGATGTGTTTGATCAAGTCAACCAGCGACTCGAGCGAACGCGCTTCTTCCACCACATAGGCAATGCGCGACTGCTCTTCCCGGGTTGCCTCGATACGACTTTGAATGTGCGATTGCATCGAATTGATCAATGCGCGATTGGCTTCCAGCCGCGACTCGGAACTGGCCAGCACTTCGGACGACTCCTGCGTCGTCTTGCCGACATATTGTTCAAGGTCGGTAATCAAGCCATCAACCACTTGCAGGCGTTCCATGATCTGCAACGCCGCTGCTTCGGTCTCTGTGGCCACGCTGGCCAACTGGCGATTGACCACTTTGTTGAATTCCGGGAAGCCATTCAACTCGGTCGCCACCTTGCTCATCGCGAGGCGATAGGTGGTTTCGCATTCGGCCAGGTCACTGGCGCCGACTTTGCCAACGCCCAGACTGGGATCACGGAAAAAGGCGACCGACAACACAGACTGGACGACAAAGGCCAGCAAGATGATCAACATGGCGCCGACCGCATGGCCAAAGGGAATGCTGTGAAACACTTGATCCAACCAACCATGCACGGTGGCTTCGGCCAAAGCTACAGAGCCGCCCAGCAACAAAATTGTGGCGGTTGAAACACTGAAAACACGGCGCAGGAATACCGTGTTGAGGCTTGCGTTGCTCACTTGAGCACCAGCTTGATCGTGTTGAGCAATTCATCCGCAGTCGCCGGCTTGACCAGCCAGCCGGATGCGCCGGCAGCCTTCGCGTCAGCCCGCTTCGACTGCTGCGATTCGGTGGTCAACAACAGAATCGGCATGAAGCGCAGCGTCGGAATCAGCTTCACCTGCTTGATCAATTCGATACCGTTCATGCCAGGCATATTGAGATCGGTAATCATCAAGTCAGGCTTCAGGCCCGCCTTCAACTTGGTCATGGCTTCTTCGGCAGAAGCGGCCTTTTCTACCTGATAACCCGCTTTCGACAAAATGCTGGAAGTACTGATTAAAACCGTGGCGGAATCATCGACCAGAAATATGATTTTCACTTCGACCTCTGTTTACGTTGAAGTTTGGCGCCTGCATCAGGCAGTAAAGTGCTTGTCCGCATAACACTCATTGAAGGCTGTCTTTGACGCATTCTTGAAGAGTCTGTTTGATCAATAACCGGCATTGGGTGTGAAAGCTGCCGGGGACGGTGTTCAAGCTAAAAGAACTTTCATGTCCCCTTTAGCGACTATTCAAGCGAAAACTTTAGGTTATTTTTTTTGTTACTGCACACCCATCTGGTGCGCAAGGCCCGGAGTCAGCCGAGCAGCCCTTGCCGCGCCATGCTGCGCCGCAAATAGGCGATCTGGGTCTGCAATGGCAACGCTTTCGGGCAGACGTCTTGGCAGCCGAGCAGGCTCATGCAGCCAAAAACACCACTATCGTCGCCAACCAGATCGAAAAACTCGGCATCGCCACGCCGATCGCGCGGGTCGAGCCGGAAACGCGCGATCTTGTTCATGCCAACCGCGCCGACAAAATCCGGCCGCATCTGCGCCGTGCCGCAACCGCTGATGCAACAACCGCATTCGATGCAGCGGTCGAGTTCGTAGATCGCCTCGGCCATCGCCGGCTCCATGCGCGTCTCCAGCGCATCGATATCGGGTTGTTCGCGCAGCTGCAGCCAGGCTTGCAGACGCTCGCTCATGCCGCGCATCCATTTGCCGGTGTTCACCGACAGATCTGCGATGAGTTCGAAACCGGGCAGCGGAAACAGGCTGATTTCGTTCGGCAGTTGCGCGGTCAAGGTACGGCAGGCGAGTCCGGGACGGCCGTTGATCACCATGGCGCAGGAACCGCAAACGCCGGCGCGGCAAACAAAATCGAAACTCAGGCTGGGGTCGAGCGTTTCCCGAATCCGCGTCAGCGCGATGAACAAGGTCATGCCCGGCGTTTCTTCCAGGCTGTAGGTCACCACCCTCGGCGAGGTGGCGGCGTCACGCGGGTTGTGGCGAAAGACGTTGAAGGTCAGGCTGCGTAGCCCCTCTCCCGCAAGCGTGAGAGGGGTTGGGGTGAGGGGCAGGTGTTCTTGGGTCATCAGATTTCATCCAGGCGCGCGTTGCGGCCGCGATAGCGCACCGGCAACAATTGTTTGAACGGCATCAATGCGGACTGGCGCGAATAACGGTCGGGTTTGGCTTCGACAACTTCATCCACTTCGGCCTGACGTTCGGCACTGGCCGGATGTTCGACGATGTTCTTGACGCCGTAACCGCGAAAACCGGGCGGCAATTCCATCTGCATGACGTCGAGCGATTCGTAATCCAGGCTGGGCATGGCGTCGCCCTCGGGCCAAAACGCCAGGGTGCGATTGAGCCAGTCACGGTCGTTGCGGGCGGGATGGTCTTCGCGGAAATGCGCGCCGCGGCTTTCGGTGCGTTGCATGGCGCCGAGCGCCACCGTCAGCGCCACCTTCAGCATGCGCGGCAGTCGATAGGCCAGCACGAGTTCCGGATTGGCGTCGAGATTGGCCGCGCGCACGCTCACCTGACGGCTGCGCGCCAGCAATTCGGCCAGTTCGCCGACTGCGCTTTCGAGATCGGCGCCGTTGCGGAACAGGCCGACCTTGTCGGTCATGATCTGTTCCATCCGCGTGCGCAACGCGACTGCATTTTCGCTGCCGGTGTTGGTCGTCAACGCAGTCAGGCTGGCGCGTTCGCGTTCGACGAACTGACGTGCCAGGGTGGCTGAAGGATCGATCTGGCCATGCCTGGAATAACAGAAATCGGCGACATATTCGCCGACCAGCATGCCGGCCACCACGGTTTCGGCGACCGAATTGCCGCCCAGGCGGTTGAAGCCGTGCATGTCCCAGCAGGCTGCTTCGCCGCAGGAGAACAAACCATGCAGCCAGGGCGATTCGCCGCGATGGTCGGTGCGCACGCCGCCCATCGAGTAATGCTGCGTCGGACGCACCGGAATCGGGTCTTTCACCGGGTCGATGCCGAGGAAGTAACGGCAGATGTCCTTCACTTCGCGCAGGTTCTTGTCGATGTGTGCCGCGCCCAGATTGCTGATGTCGAGCCAGAGATGTTCGCCATAGGCGGACTGCACGCCCTTGCCTGCCCGCATGTGTTCAGCCATGCGGCGCGATACCACGTCGCGCGAGGCGAGTTCCTTCTTCTCCGGCTCGTAATCCGGCATGAAGCGGTGGCCGTCCTTGTCGAGCAGCAAACCGCCGTCGCCGCGACAGCCTTCGGTGACCAGAATACCGGCCGGCACGATGGCAGTCGGGTGGAACTGCACCGCTTCCATGTTGCCCAGGCGGGCGACACCGGTTTCCAGCGCCAGCGCCGCGCCCATGCCTTCATTGATCAAGGCGTTGGTGGAAATGCCCCAGATGCGGCCATAACCGCCGGTCGCCACCACCGTGGCGCGCGCCAGATAGGCGCTGAGTTCGCCCGTGATCAGGTCGCGCACGACGGCGCCGTGGCATTGCTGACCATCGTGGATCAGCGCCATCGCTTCCATCCGCTCATGCACCGGGATCGATTCGCCGATCACCTGATCGCTGACCGTGTACAGCATGGCGTGGCCGGTGCCGTCGGAGGTGTAGCAGGTGCGCCATTTGCGCGTGCCGCCGAAATCGCGCGCGGTAATCAGGCCATGCGCGGCGTCCTTTTCGGTCAGCGTGACGCGCTGGCCGTTGATCACCACCTCACGATCTCCGCTTTTGACACGACTCCAGGCGACGCCCCAGGCGGCCAGTTCGCGCACCGCTTTCGGCGCCATGTGAGCGAACATGCGCGCGACCCGCTGATCGCAACCCCAGTCGGAACCGCGCACGGTGTCCTCGAAATGCACGTCCTCGTTATCGCCCTCGCCCTTGATGCCATTCGCCAGGCTGGCCTGCATGCCGCCTTGCGCAGCGACCGAATGTGAACGCTTGGCCGGCACCAAGGACAGGATCAATGTTTCCAGCCCGCGCCGCTTGGCGCCAATGGCGGTACGCAAACCGGCGAGACCGCCGCCGATGACCAGCACGTCGGTATAGATGATCTTCATGACGT
>CAZUSF010000112.1:0-7822 GCA_964623355.1 uncultured Thiobacillus sp.
GGCTGAGTTGCGAACTTCGCATCAATCTCAGGGTTGCGGCGCATCGCCAACGTGGCAGTCACCGTCGTACCGCCAGCTTGAATATTGAAATCAAGATCGACGTTGTCGATCAGAAACGCGGGCGCGGTGTAGTCCTTCAGATAGATCGGCTGCGGCACATCGGTTTTCATTGTCTGGTTCTCGTTATTCAATTCGTTGGAAGCGGCATTTTCCGCGAATTGCTGGCGGGAGGGTTAACCGTACGGCCAAGGCTTTGAGTTTCTCGGCTACCGGTTCGAAGCGGGGTAGCGGCTTTCACCATGGTCGAAGCTCGACTATAGGCGAGCCAATCTCGATGAGAAACCACCCACTGGAGAGCCGTGTTCGGCAGGCCATAAACCAGGTCTCAACACGCTACGCCAGATCCTCGAACGGCCCCGACGCTGCTTTCAAATCGATAGATGGTCGATAGCGGCGGGTTCGTGGATGGCGAAGCCCTGCGCGTAATCAACGCCGATCTCGCGCAGCAGGCTGAGAATTTGGGCTGTCTCGACATGTTCCGCCACTGTCTTCATGCCGAGGGAATGGCCGATGTCGTTCATTGACTTGACCATGGCGAAATCAGCCGGGTTATGGGCAATCTCCTTGATGAAACTGCCGTCGATCTTGAGTGAGCCGGTGCGCAAATTTCTCAGGTGTGAATAGGATGAGTAGCCGCTGCCGAAGTCATCCAGGGAGAACGAGCAGCCGTATCGGCTGACCTGTTTGATGAATTCCTGAGCTGTGTGGTAGTTCTCGATTGCGGCAGTTTCGGTAATCTCGAAGATGATTTTTTCGGTTGGCAGGTCGGCAAGCGCGAATTCACTCAGCAGGTAAGACAACACTTTCGAATTGCTCAGCGACAGGGCCGACAAATTGATCGAAAAACCGCCGATGCGGGTAAACCGGTCGCGATTGGCTCTGATCCAGGCGAATACTTTTTTTACCACCCAGATGTCGATTTCGTGTGATCGCTGGAGATTCTCGATGGCGGGGATGAACTGCAGGGGCGGAACCGGTTTTTTGTCATCGCCGGTGATGCCGAGCAGTATCTCGTAATAGGGTAGCAAGCCGCTGTCTGCCTTGATCGGGACCACCATCTGGCAGCGCAGGTACATGCCGCCGTTCTCCATCAATGCGTCGATCCGGCCGGCCAGTTCCATCAGCGATTCCTGGCTTTGCAGCTGAACATTGGACGGCTCGAAGACCTGCATGCGATTTCTGCCGAACGTCTTGGCAGCCAGGCAGGCCGAGTCCGCCCGCTTGATCGCTTCAATCGGACTGACCACTGCAGGTGCATATTCCGCCAGCCCCAGATTCATGCCAATGCTGTATTCGTCTTGGCTGTGTTTGAACCGGAAATCGCCAAGTTCACGCAAGATGCCTTCGCCAATCCGCATGGCTTCGGCGTTGCTGGTGTTTGGCAGATAGAGCGCGAAGGTGTCTTCCTGAAAGGCTGACAGCATGTCGTTGGGGCGCTGCAACTTGTGCAGTTCGTCAGCCAGTTTGCGCGACAGCATCTTGCCGGCCTGCGGACCATGCTGGTTATTGATCAGGCGGAATTGATCGAATTCGATGATGCATAGTGAATGTACCAAGCCCTTCCTGGCTGAAGCGGCTACCGACTGACTCAGCTTGAGCAGGAATCGGCTGCGGCCATCGAGTCCGGTTACTGGATCCTGGTGCAGTTGATCGAGCAGGCCATGATAGTTTTCGTCGAAAAGGCCAAATTCGGCGCGTTCCAGTAGCGGTTGTTCCAGATTCTTGCCGCGTCTTGCCTGTCCGCCCTCCAGTTGGCGCGCGAATTCCGCCAGCCCGAGTTCAAGCTTTTCGGTGGCGGATCGGTTGCAGAGGGCGCAATGCGATGCCGGCTGCGAGATCCAGATGATCTGCATCGGCAGCCAATTGCCTTCCTGCAGCAACTCCCACCACTGGCCAACCCGCAGCTGATCCACCAAAGACTCAATTGCCGCCGCATCCGCGGCTGCGCCTGGCGTTCTGGATGGCTGGAAGCGGACTCTTGCTATGCTCGCATCCAATGGGTGCTGCAACGTTGCCGCAATCTCGTTCATCAGCGTGCCAAGTTGCGCGGAATCGACGTTGACCCCGGCCAGCGTGCGTTCTATCTGATTCAGCAGAGGCAGTACCTCGGCCGCTTGATTAAGCGCTGCAGCATGATCAAACCTGCCGGCAATCTGTGTCAGTACGGCGAGGCCACTGTTCCAGGCCTCGCCTTGCATGCCCTCGCGGATTTCAAGCAAGGTCAGATATTGGCGCCAGCCGCCATCGAGCAGCCGAAGCAGAATTTCAGGCACATCGCGCTCTGTAAACAGGGAGTCCAGCGCCTCGCTTACCCGGGCGCGCGCCTGGCGGATGCTTGCCCTGGCTTCGTGTGATTCCTGCATACGGGCGATGCGTGCCTGACGCGCCTGCCTGATCGGGACGAGCATCTTGGCCAGGCTGCCGCGCACCTTGTCATAGATATCCTTGTCCGCATCGGCCTGGCGGCAGATGCGATCCACCATCAGTAAGAGGAAACGCAGCAACTTGGGATCAAAAAACTTGCCCTTGTTATCCGCTGCGATGGTGAACTGGTCGAGCAGGTTGACTACCTGGCGCGCCGGATGTTCGGCGGTGAGCAGAAACTCAGGCTCTTCGAGTGCAAGTTTGAGCAGCGGGCGTTCCAGGCGTTTGATCAGCATTTCAACCTCGGAACTGGCGCCATGCTCTTCCCGCGCGCGCCTGATCAGGCTGGCTGACATGTCCAGGTTTTGTCGGTAGGCCGGCCCGATGCGCACCGGCATCCCGCCCGAAGTGCCAAGCCAGTCCTGGAGTTGGCCGCTCAGCGCCGAAATTTCCTTTCCTGCTTGTGGTTGATCCTGCGGCAGCGTAATGGCATTGAGTGCTGCCACAAGCTGTTTCAGATCAGCTTCCGGCAAGGCCCGGATTGCCGCTTCCCTGGATTCTTCTGCGCTTCGCATCCCCGAGTTCTGCCGGTTGGCTTGCTGCAGCCAGTTGGCCATCCCGATCGGGTAAGGTCTGGATGGCGTCGGGGCGGGCGCCCATCCACCGCTGCTTCTTCCACTCGTCCCGCCATGTAGCGGCGTTATCTGGGCGGGCCTTTCAGGCATATCCGCCAATTTGATGCTGGCCAGTATTCTGTCCAGCGTGTACTCGGAATTGTCAGTCGCGTGGGTCGGATTGATCTGCGCCTTCTGTGGATTGCGCGGTTGCGGCGCGCTCGGGCGCTCCTGCAGCTCGGCTACCTCGGATTGAGATTCTTCATTAGCCGTTAGAGCGGTGGCTGCGGGCGGGGGCGCTGGTTTGTATTCGGTTATGCTGCGTTTAGGCGGGGCAGGCGGTTGGAGCGGCGCCAGTACCTTGTTCAACTGTTCGTAAAGGGTGCTGATATCTTGCGTCAGCACATGGCTGAATGTGCGGTAGAGGATTGCCCGCTCGGTACTGGAAAAAACGAAGGTCTGGATTGCCTCCTGGAAACTGCGGCAAAGCAGTTCAGGCGCATAGGGATTGCGCTCACGCAGCAGCGTGATGCCGAGCAGCAAGCGTAAATTGCGTTCGAATTCGGCAAGCGGCAAGACATTGGCCAATTCGATTTCGTTGATCGCTCCCGACAGATTGAGCCAGTCCTGAAACTCGTCATCGTCAATCAGGGTAAGTCCGCTATCTGGTGTTTCATTGCCTTGAGCTGCCGCAGGGGTACGCATGCGGTCGATATGATGATCAATGTTGTCGAAAAACTTTTTTTCGAATTGCGGCCTTTGCTGGAGCAGCAACTGGCTGGTTTCGACATATTTCTGGCGCTCGATGAAACTGGTTAGTTCATAGCTTGCCTGCACCAGCTTCGCGGGTGCCTCGGAAAAGAAATCCTGGAGTGCGGCATTCAGAAAGCTGAGCAGGAGCCGGCTGCATTCCTGGTGCATGGCGATGGCCAGATCGGAGGCCACGCTTTGGGGTAATGCAGAGAGTGTTTCAGTGATCTGGTGTGCTGCCGC
This sequence comes from uncultured Thiobacillus sp., assembly GCA_964623355.1. Lineage (GTDB taxonomy): Bacteria > Pseudomonadota > Gammaproteobacteria > Burkholderiales > Thiobacillaceae > PFJX01. Next base: position 4,032 of record CAZUSF010000112.1, read on the forward strand.
TTGCAAGGCATGCAGTGCGCCGCTGGGCATGTGATCGACATGAAGGCCGAGGCCGTTGGCCGAGATGTGGGCGACGCGGGCTTCGATCAGGATGCGATGATGCGTATCGCCAGCCTGGTCGATCTCGACCTGTGCTGCTGCACCGGACATTCCGGACAGCAGGGGAGCCAAAGCCCGGGCATCTGCAAAGGCCAGAAAAAGACCATTCAGACAGTAATCGCGAACCACGCATGGCAATGTGATGCCGGCATAACTGAAGCGCGCGGCTGCCCGGGTCGGATGTCTGGGATGACGGCGTTGATTGCGACTGCCTGGAGTGGGCATTAATCGGGCCCGATTTGTTCAGATGCGAGAAATCTACTACAGAATGTTTTCGGGAGTTGGCCTGTTCATGCGATGCCACGGTCGGCTTGATGAGGAAAATTCGCGTTGGCGACGGTGATCATTGCCGACAGTGGTGAATCCGGATCCAAAGGCAGGCGATATTCGTCTCGATTCAGGTTTGCCGGTGTCTTCATGCCGCTGGAAACACGTATCCGGCCTGATACCAGAGGTGCAGCAGAGTGATCATTTCCGAGCTTTGTTCATGCGCGCAATCACCCGGCTCCAGGTAGCGTTTGTCGGCCAGCTTGATCAGCATGCTGGCGAGGCCCGGCGAGGCTTCCAGACGTTCGCCATTGATGAAGAAGGCATTGCCACGGAACAGCATCTGGCTGCGTGCATCGAGTGCGACGCCATGCTTCTGGATGGCCTTGGCAAAAGCGGCAAGTGATTTTGGCCGTGTCGGCGGATCGAAAAAAACATGCGACTTCGGTTCGCTAAGGTAGCGGCCAAGAAAGTCGGTGATATCGGATTTTTCCCAGCGCGCGGCGGCGCGGATGGTTTTGTCGGCCCAATCGAGCATCGCGCTGGGGATTTCGGCGACATGTTTTTGGCGCTTCAGTGCTGGGTCTGAATACATGCCTGGCAATTCCAGCTTGTCTTGCAGATAGGTCAGAAACTGATTGACGATCTCTTCCGCTTTCGGTGCGCGGAAGCCGATTGACCAGGTCATGCAATCGGTCAGCGCGACGCCGTTGTGGGCGAGTTGCGGCGGCAGATACAGCATGTCGCCGGGTTCCAGTTCCCATGATTCATCAACGCGGAATTGCTGCAGGATGCGCAGCGGCGCGCCTTCGACCACGGTCAGGTCATCCTGCGCGCTGATTTCCCAGCGGCGGCGGCCCTGGCCCTGAATCAGGAATACGTCGTAGGAGTCGAAATGCGGCCCGACGCCGCCGCCGGGCGGGGCGAAGCTGACCATCAGGTCATCCAGGCGGGCGGCGGGAATGAAGTCGAACCGATGCAGCAGCCAATCGGCTTGCGGCAGCAGGTGGTTGACGCCGGAAACCAGCAAGCTCCAGTTCTTTTTCGGCAAGGCATCCAGCTCCTCCGCTTCGAAAGGGCCGTACTCAAGTTGGCACTGGCCGCGCTTGAATTGCACCAGGCGACCTTCGGAATTGTCCTGGCAGGCCAGTTCGGACAAGCTGTTGCGGTCCAGCCAGTCGCCGAAGTTGGGCAAAGCCTGTCTGACCAGAAGGGGCTTCTTGTGCCAATGCTCGGCAAGAAATTTTTCTACCGACATGCCGCCAAGCAGGGTTTGCAGGGAATAATCCGCCTCCGTGAATGGCTTGCTGTCTTGCTTCGGGCTGGCAGGAGAAGATTTTTCCTTGGACTTTTTGGCAGAGTGATTCACGGAGTTCTTCACTGGGTTATTCATATAATGCTTTCGACTATTCGCGAGGAGTGGAACACATGCTGAACAATGGCGATCGAGCGCCAAACTTTGAATTACCCGACGCGGACATGACAATCGCCAAACTGGCTGATTACCAAGGCAAACCGCTCGTTCTGTTCTTCTATCTGCGCGATGATACGCCCGGCTGCACGACTGAAGCGATCGAGTTCAGTGATCTTGAGCATGACTTTTCGCGTCTGAATTGCACGGTGGTCGGCGTCTCGCGCGACGATTGCATCCGGCATGGCGCGTTTCGCGATAAACATGGCATCACGGTGCGTTTGCTGGCCGACAAGGATGGAATTGCCTGCCGCGACTATGGTGTTCTGGTGAACCGTGAAGTCGATGGCGTCATGCGTGAAGGTGTCAATCGCACCACTTTTATCATCAATGGCCAGGGCGAGATTGCACATGTCCTGCCTGGCGTGACGCCGAAAGGCCATGCCGTAGAAGTATTCAAACTTGTTAAGGAGCTTTAATTGCAAATCGGAAAAGACACCGTTGTCGCGCTGACCTATCGGCTCACTACCCTGGATGGCGAAATGCTGGAAGAGGCGCTTGCCGAGTCGCCGGCGGTCTATTTGCAGGGTGGTTACGATGGCATCTTCCCGCGTGTTGAAGCGGCGCTGGAAGGTCAGGCTGCAGGGACGGAACTTGATCTGGTGCTGGAGCCGGACGATGCGTTTGGTGAATACGATGCCGAGCTGGTTCGGATCGAACCGATCGACGCATTCCCGGAAGAAGTGAAGATCGGCATGCAGCTGGAAGGTGCTAGCGAAGATGGCGAACACGTCATGCTTTACACCGTGACCGATGTCGCCGATGGCAAGGTGGTGGTGGATGGCAATCATCCTCTCGCCGGCCAGAGCCTGCGCCTGCAATGCGTGGTGCAGTCGGTGCGGGTGGCTTCGGCGGAAGAAATCGAACATGGCCATGTGCATGGCCCGCATGGTCATCAGCATTGATGGTGTGTTGCCTTTGCGGGAGCCGCTTTGTGGCTCCTGTAGAATGTTTCCCCTTTCTGGCAAGCCGATAACGATATGAAGCTGACTTTTCTCGACTTCGAACAGCCCATCGCCGAACTCGAGGCGAAGATCGAAGAGTTGTCCGAAGTGCAGAACGACCCTGCACTCGACATCTCGGAAGAGATCGAGCGTCTGCGCAAGAAAAGCGCGGCACTGACCAAGCAGATCTACAGCAAGCTCAACGCCTGGCAAATTTCGCAGGTTGCGCGCCACCCGCAACGGCCTTACACGCTCGACTATGTCGCCGGTCTGTTCACCGAGTTTCAGGAATTGCATGGTGATCGGGCGTTTGCCGACGACCCGGCAATTGTGGGTGGCCTGGCGCGTTTCCAGGGTGAGCCGGTGATGCTGATCGGGCATCAGAAGGGGCGCGATACCAAGGAACGCCAGTACCGCAACTTCGGAATGCCGCGACCCGAGGGTTACCGCAAGGCGCTGCGGCTGATGCGTCTGGCGGAAAAATTCCGCATTCCGGTATTTACCTTCATTGACACACCGGGCGCCTACCCCGGCATTGACGCGGAAGAACGCGGTCAATCGGAAGCAATTGCGCGCAATTTGTATGTGATGGCGGAACTGAAGACGCCGATCATCTGTACCGTGATCGGCGAGGGCGGTTCCGGCGGTGCGCTGGCAATTGGTGTCGGGGATGCGTTGATCATGCTGCAATACGCTACTTATTCGGTGATTTCGCCGGAAGGTTGCGCCTCGATTCTGTGGAAGAGCGCCGACAAGGCTTCTTTGGCGGCGGAAGCGTTGAGCATTACCGCACCCAAGTTGAAAACCCTGGGTCTGATCGACCAGATCATCAACGAACCGCTTGGTGGCGCGCATCGGGATCCGGAAGTGATGATGGAATCACTGCGCAAGGCCTTGACCGAGACGCTGGTCAATCTGCGTGAACGGCCGCTGAATGCCCTGCTGAACAGCCGCTATGCCCGTTTGATGGGTTACGGCAAGTTCAAGGAAACGCGCGCCTGACGCTTGGG
>CAZUSF010000113.1:0-7788 GCA_964623355.1 uncultured Thiobacillus sp.
AGGTGCTGCGCGACGAAGTGCTCGACCTGCTGCAACAGGCGAATGACGCCACGGCTGATGAATTGCCTCTGATTCGCGGCCGGCTCTACCGCATGTTGCACAGGGAATATCAGGACATGGTGCGCACCGGCCTGCGCCAATTCCACTTCCACCTGCCCGATGGCCGTTCTCTGCTCCGCTTCCATAGCCCCGCCCACCTTGGCGATGCGAGCATGTTCGATATTCGCCCGTCCCTGCGCATCGTCAATACCGAACTGCGTCCGGTGGTCGGCTTCGAAGGCGGCCGCATTCTTCCCGGTTTCCGCAATGTCTACCCCATCATTCGCGCCGGAAGGCATCTGGGCAGCGTCGAACTCTCACTGCCGTTCGAACGCATTCATCAGAACCTGAGCGAACTGTTGCCGGCGGGCGACTATGCGCTGTTGCTGCATCGGGACTTGGTTGACTTGGTGTTCGATGATCAACGCGACAAATTCGTCAAGGCGGAGATTCACCCCGATTACCGCAAGGAAAACCCGGTGATCTCGCAAACCAGCCGCAAGTTCGTGCAATCGCCGAGAGCAAAATTGCTCAATAGCCTGTTGCGTGAGAGCAATCAGACCAAGGAAGGCATCAGCCGGCAAACCAGTTTTTCCGTGCCGATTCTGCATGCTGGCAAAGGTTACATCGCCTCCTTCCATGCCATCAAAGACCTGCAAGGCAAACATGCCGCCTATCTTGCGGGTTACACCGAAGCGCCGGTGCTGATCGACATCCACGACACCACATTGCGCCAATTTGGCATGGCGCTGGTGCTGCTGCTGCTGCTAACGCTGGCGATCTGGGGGCTGATCCACCACCGGCAGCGCCTCGCAGCGGAAAAGAACCGCTTGCACACGATTACCGAGACCTTGAGCGATGGGCTTTATGTCATCGATGCAAAAGGAAGAATTCGCTTCACCAACCAGGCCGGCTGCGATCTCACTGAATACACCCGAGACGAACTCCTGGGCCAGGCGGCGCATGACCTGATTCACCAACACGCGGGCGCGGAAGAGACGGCGGAAACCTGCCCGATCAACAACGCGGCGCAATCCGGCGAGTGCTTCAGCGGCGAAGCCTGGTTCACCTCAAAGTCCGGCCGCCGCTTCCTGGTTGAAGTCAGTTGCCGCCCGATGCACGCAAGCGATATGCCGTTGAAATCCAGCACGCCGCCAAGTTCGGTGGTGGTGTTCCGCGACATCACGGCCGAACGCGCAGCACTCGAACGCATGCGTTTGCAGAGCGCGGCACTTGACGCTACCGCCAACGCCATTGTCATTACCGATGCGGATACCTTGATCGAATGGGCCAATCCCGCCTTCACCGCCCTGACCGGCTATTCACTCGAAGAGGCGATCGGCAAAAAGCCGAAAGAACTGGTGCGCTCCGGACTGCAACCGATCGAACTCTATCAAGCCATGTGGCAAACCATCCTGGCTGACTCGCCCTGGCATGGGGAAGTCATCAACCGTAAAAAGGATGGCACGCTGTATCACGAGGACTTGACCATCACCCCGGTGCCCGACACGCAGGGCAAGCTGAAACATTTCATTGCGATCAAACAGGACATCACCGCCCGCAAGCAGGAAGAAGCCGCCGCGCAACGCGCCAGGACAGAAATCGAGCGCCTCTCGGCACGCAACGAACTCCTGCTCAACTCAGCCGGCGAAGGCATTTATGGCACCGATGCCAACGGCCTGTGCATCTTCGTCAACCCCGCCGCATTAGCCATGCTGGGCTACCAGAAGGAAGACCTGCTGAACCGGGACCAGCACGCGCTGTTTCACCATCACCACCGCGACGGCCAGCTCTATCCACATGCCGATTGCCCGATCTACCAGACGTTGCAGGATGGATTGAACCGCGACGTGGAAGACGCCTTCATCCACAAGAACGGTGAAATCTTCGACGTACACCTGTCGGTCACCGCGATTGAAGAAGAAGGCAAGCGCAACGGCGTCGTCGTGGTTTTCCAGGACATCACGCAGCGCAAGCGGATGGAGGTGGAATTGAATCGCCTCGCCACCACCGACACCCTGACCGGCATCGCCAATCGCCGCCATTTCATGGCCCAATTTGCAATTGAACTTGAACGCGTGCGTCGCTACAAAAATCACGCCAGTGTGCTGATGCTCGACCTGGATCACTTCAAGCTGGTCAACGATCGCTATGGCCATGCCACCGGCGATGCCGTGCTGCGACATTTCAGCGAATTGACGCAACAATATTTGCGCAAGGTGGATTTGTTCGGTCGCCTGGGTGGCGAGGAGTTCGGCATCCTGCTGCCGGATACTGATAACGCGGGCGCTTACGAATTCGCCGAGCGGCTCCGCAAGCATGTCGCCGCCACACCCTGTGCCACCGCGACCGAATCGATCACCTTTACCGTCAGCATCGGCATCACCGCTTGCGACCATGGCGAGTTCACCGCCGATCACATCCTTGCCCAGGCCGACCAGGCGCTTTATCAGGCTAAATCCGACGGTAGAAACCGGACCGTCATCCTGGCAGCGAGCAAGGCAAATGCAGATTTCGGTTTCAAGGATGAACCTTGATTTCTCTGTTGACTGCTCCTTAGCCCTTGATATGTCCCATGAAAACAAGCGTTAGCGCCTTCGATTGCGCTCACCAATCGGGTGAACCCGCTACGTGTCCGATTGATGTTTCCAGGTTAAAGCGGCCAAACCAGCAGCAACATCGGTAGCGCCACCGCGATCACCAATAGTTCCAGCGGCGCCCCCAACTTCCAGTAGTCGCTGAAGCGGAAGCCGCCTGGGCCGAGGATCAGGGTGTTGTTCTGGTGGCCGATGGGGGTAAGGAAGGCGCAGGAGGCACCGATCGCCACCGCCATCAGGAAGGAATCGGCGCTGACGCCCAGCGCCGCCGAGGTGCCGATGGCGATCGGGCACATCACCGCCGCGGTGGCGGCGTTGTTCATCAGGTCGGAGAGAAACATGGTGACTACCAGAATCAGCGCCAACCCGACGACGGCATGGCCTTGCGCGACATTGTCGAGCATGAAGCGCGCAATCAGGTCGGCGGTGCCGGTGGATTCCATCGCACTGGCGACCGGGATCATCGCCGCCAGCAGTACGATCACCGGCCAGTCGATGGCATCGTATACGGCGCGCGGAGGCACCGTGCGCAGCGCCATCGAGGCCAGCACCCCGATGGCGAAGGAGATCGCCGCCGGCAGAAGGCCGAAGGCGGCGCCCGCGACGGCGATGGCCATGATGGCGCCGGCTTCCCACGCCTTGCGCTTGTCCGGGATGCGCAGTTCGCGCTCCGCCAGTGGCACGCAGCCGTTGTCGGCGGCGAACTCCGAGATCGCCTCCGGCGGGCCCTGCATCAGCAGCAGGTCGCCTGACTTGAGGCAGACCGAGCGCAGGCGTTTCATCGAGCGCTGTCCGTGGCGCGACAGGGCCAACAAGTTCAGACCGTAGCGGGTGCGCAGCAGGATATCGCTCGCCGAGCGTCCGGCAAGCGACGAGCCTGGCAGCACGGCGAGTTCCATCAGCGCAATCTCGCCCGAGTTCGCCGCCTTGCCGGCATCCTTCTCGCGGCCTTCCACGGTGTCCTCGGCCCTTTTACTCGCCACATCGCTCGCGGCATCGCTCGCCGCAGCGTCCGCGGTCGCCTCTTTTTCCGGTGTGTGCAGGGCTTCCTCCAGCTTCAGGCCGAGGGTGGACAGCACGCTGGCCAGTGCCTCGGCCTCGGCTTCGATGACGAGAATGTCGCCCGTGCGCACCTTGCGGCGCGGATTGGGCGCCGTCAGGCGGACGTCGTTGTGCACCATGCCGATGATCTGCGCGTCGCTCGCGTCGAGGGCCGCCTCGATTTCGTGCAGGTTCATGCCGACCGCCTTGCTGTCTTCAGACACGTGTGCTTCGGTGATGTAGGCGCCCGATTCGAAGCCTTCGACCCCGGCTTGCCGGCGCACCGGCACGAGGCGCCAACCCAGCAGGGCGACGAAAGCCACCCCGGTCACGGCTACCAGCAGGCCCACCGGCGCAAAATCGAACATGGCGAAACTGCCGGCGCCGGTTTGGGCGCGGAAGCCCGAGACGATCAGGTTGGGCGGCGTGCCAATCAGCGTTGTCATGCCGCCCAGGATGGTGCCGAAGGCCAGCGGCATCAGTACCTGGCCCGGCGCCAGATTCAGGCGACCGGCCAGTTGCATGGCCACCGGCATCAGCAGCGCCATCGCACCGACGTTGTTCATGAAGCCCGACAGCAGCGCACCCAGTCCGACCAGGGCGGCCATGCTGAGGGTGACACCGGCTTGCGCGGGCAACACGGCGCGGGTCAGCGCGTCGACGGCCCCCGAGGTCTGCAGGCCGCGGCTCAGCACCAGCACGCAGGCCACGGTGATTACCGCTGGATGCCCGAAACCGGCGAACGCCTCCCGCGCCGGCACCAACTCGGCCAGCACGCAGGCCAGCAGCGCGCCGGCGGCTACCATGTCGTGGCGCCAGCGCCCCCACAGGAACATCGCCACAGTAGCGACGAGGATGCCGAGGATGAGGAGCTGATCGTTGGTCATGGCGCGCGAGCTGTTGGTCTGAAGTTGGAAGGAAGGCGGGCGTCTGCCCTATCCTGGCCGCATCCGGGTAGTTTCGCGATGGTATAACGTTCGGTAACGTGAAATCCTGACAGGTCGTTTCATGCAACTTGTCGTTTCGGCCAGCTGGCGAAGGTGGCCGATGCGCATCGGCCACCTGGGTAGCGATTTCCGCCATGCCGCAGAACAGCCCGGAACGATCGCGTTCGCGCATTTGCGTCACGGCGATTTGCAGATCGGGCGCATGCCAGAAGCGTTTCACGGCGGCATCGAAGCGCGCCTCGATCAGCCGCTCTGGCGCGGGCACTGCATGCATCGACACGGGAGGTAACTGCAGTTGCGGAACGCAGACGAGACACGGGCAGGCGAGATGTTCCAGGCGTGCCAAGGTCTATCGGCACAAAATTTTTGCGATCGTTGCCACTTCCCGGACATTGGGCGCCACAGTCGTTGTCGAAGACGCTAGCCAGTGCATGGACCGAACTGCTCGTGAACCGCTAAAATGCAAGGCTTTTCAAAGAGATACAACATTCCATGCTGATGACCCACGGCTCGTTCGGCAAGCAGGACCGGGCCAGCCGCCCCAACGCCGTCACCATCGGCAATTTCGATGGCATCCATCTTGGTCACCAGGCGATGCTGGCGCGATTGACTTCACGCGCCGCTTCAGTCGGCGCGCTGCCGGCAGTGCTGACTTTTGAACCGCATCCGCGCGAGGTTTTCACCCCCGATTCGGCGCCGACGCGACTGACTTCGCTGCGCGAGAAACTGGAAATTCTGCGTGCGCTCGGCGTCGCGCATGTGCATATCTGCCGCTTTACCAAACCCTTCGCTGCACTGTCGGCGGAGGAGTTCGTGCAGCGCATCCTGGTGCAAGGCCTGAACGCGCGCTATGTGCTGGTCGGCGATGACTTCCGTTTCGGCGCTAAACGTGCCGGCGATTTCGCACTCTTGCGCCAACTCGGTGAGAAGTACGGCTTTGAAGCCGAAGCGCTGCATACCGTTGAAGCCGCCGGACAGCGCGCATCATCAACTGCGGTGCGCGAGGCACTGGCGGCGGGCGACATGGCGATGGCGGCGCAACTGCTTGGGCGACCCTATTCCATCTCCGGCCGCGTTGTCGGCGGCGACCAGCTCGGCCGCAAGATCGGTTACCCCACCGCCAATATCCAGCTGAAGCACAACAAGCCGCCGGTGAAAGGCATTTTTGCAGTGCGCGTGCAGGGTCTTGCGGACGGCGTCGATTGGCCCGGCGTCGCCAGTCTGGGCACGCGCCCAACGGTGCATGCCAACGGCCGGCAGACGCTGGAAGTGCATCTGTTCAACTTCAACCGGAGCATTTATCGCCAGCATTTGCGTGTAGAGTTTTTGCACAAGCTGCGCGATGAAGCCAAATTCCCCGATCTCGATACACTGATTGCCCAGATCGACCTCGATGCGCAGCAAGCCCGCACCCTTCTGAACGTGAATCCGTAAAAACACCAACCCGCCATGGCCGACTACAAAGACACCCTGAACCTGCCCGATACCCCGTTCCCGATGCGTGGCGACCTCGCCAAGCGTGAACCGGGCTGGGTCAAACAATGGCAAGAGAAAAAGCGTTACGAGCGGATTCGGGAAGTCAGCGCCGGCCGGCCGAAATTCATCCTGCACGACGGCCCGCCCTACGCCAACGGCGACATCCACATCGGCCACGCGGTGAACAAGATCCTGAAGGACATCATCGTCAAGACCAAGACGCTGGATGGCTTCGACGCGCCCTACGTGCCGGGCTGGGATTGCCACGGCCTGCCGATTGAACTGGTGGTCGAGAAAGCGCATGGCAAGGAGACACCGCCGGCGAAGTTCCGCGAACTCTGCCGCGAATATGCCGCCAGCCAGGTCGAACGCCAGAAGGCCGATTTCATTCGCCTCGGCGTGCTGGGCGACTGGGACAACCCTTATCTGACGATGGACTTCCAGTTCGAGGCGAACATCATTCGTGAACTCGGCAAGATTCAGGCAAACGGCCATCTGTATCTCGGCGCCAAGCCGGTGCATTGGTGTGTCGATTGCGGCTCGGCGCTGGCCGAGGCAGAAGTGGAATACGAGGACAAGAATTCTCCGGCCATCGATGTCGCATTCCCGGTCGCCGATTGCGCCGACCTGGCGCGCCGCCTGGGTATCGACGCGGCGGCCGACTGCCCGGCCTACGCGGTGATCTGGACCACAACGCCGTGGACCTTGCCGGCCAACCGTGCGGTGGCGGTGCATCCCGAATTCATCTACGACCTGATCCGCACGCCGAAAGGCATCCTGATCGTGGCGCGCGATCTGGCCGATGCGGCAATCAAGCGCTATGGCTTCGAGACCGTCGAAACCGTTGCGCAAATTTCCGGCGCAGCGCTGGAAGGCCTGCAATTGCGGCATCCGTTCTACGACTATCAGGTGCCGGTCATCCTGGCCGATTTCGTCACCACCGAAGCCGGCGTCGGCCTGGTTCATATCGCGCCCGGTCACGGCCATGACGACTACATCGCCGGCCTGAAATACGGTCTGGAAGTTGCCAACCCGGTCGGCGACGACGGCAAGTTCTACCCCGACACGGCCATCGTCGGCGGCCTGTCGGTCTGGGATGGCAACAAGAAGGTGCTGGAAACACTGACCGAAAACGGCCATCTGCTGGCGCAAGCGCGTCTGACCCACAGCTACCCGCATTGCTGGCGGCACAAGACGCCGATCATCTTCCGCGCCACGCGGCAGTGGTTCATCGGCATGGACAAGATGGGCTTGCGCGAGAAGGCCATGCACGCTGTGGAGAACACCGAATTCTTCCCGGCCTGGGGTCGTGCCCGGCTGGAAGCGATGATGAAAAGCCGACCTGACTGGTGCGTTTCGCGTCAACGCAACTGGGGCGTACCAATTGCGTTCTTTATGCACAAGACCACCGGCGAATTGCATCCGCACTCGGCCGAACTGCTGGAAGAAGTCGCACAGCGTGTCGAACAGCGCGGCATTGAAGCCTGGTTCAGCCTTGATCCCGCCGAGTTGCTGGGCGCTGATGCGGAAAACTACGTCAAGAACAAGGACACGCTCGATGTCTGGTTCGATTCCGGTGTCACCCACGCCTGCGTGCTGAAGAAGCGCGCCGACCTGGCGCACCCGGCCGACCTCTATCTGGAAGGCTCTGATCAGCATCGCGGCTGGTTCCAGTCGTCGCTGCTGAC
>CAZUSF010000114.1:0-3713 GCA_964623355.1 uncultured Thiobacillus sp.
ATTAACGTTCAGGTGAAATCAAGGCTGCAACGTCGCATCTTCGATCAACACCTTGTAGACATAGCCGGCGCCGAAATCCTTGTCGGTTCGAACGATGCCTTTCACCGTCACCACATCCGACACCTTTGCGGTTTGCGAGGTGGTCACCAGGATGTCGTTGCTGCTGTCGGCTTCGGAACCGGTGCCATCGCGCAGATGCAGCCAGTTCTTGCCCATGATGCCGGCGTTGTACTTCACCACCTTGGCGCGCAGCAGCACCGGCTTGTCTTTCAGCGCGCCGCCCTTGGCATGGATTTCCGCGACCGTGCGGGCATTCGCGCCGCTGGCCTTGGCCACCTGCACCACCTGATTTTGCGGTGCGCTGGCGACGCCTTTGTGCGCCGTCTTCATGTCCATGCCGGCGGCGTTGTTGCTGGCCAGATTGCCGAAGATGATTTTCTTGAACGTTCTCTGCATGGCTTTGCTCTCGAAGTCATGCATCAGCATGGCCTTCTCGATCGTCACCTCGGCTCCCGGATTCACCCGGGCCCGATTCACCGCAGCCCAGGTATCTCCGTCCTTGGTTTTCAGTCGCAGGTAGGTGTAGCCCTGCGCATCCCGCACTTCCAGCACGATGCCTTTGACGGTAAGGGAATCAGAAGTCGCTGCGGCCGACGCGGGCGCGGCGGAAATCAGAGCGGAACAGGCAAGCAGGCAAGTCGCGAGAAGGGCGCGCATGGTTTGAAAACTCCTATGGGTTGGAAGCCGAAGCGTAACAGGAAGACCAAAAACGCCGCAGCGGCGAAGTCAGGCAGATGAATCAGCCCCGATCCTCGCCATACCTTTTCAACTTCCGCCACAGTGACACACGATCAATCCCCAGCATCTGCGCCGCCAAAGTCTGGTTGCCATGGGCTTCTTCCAGCACCCAGAGGATGTAGTCGCGTTCCTGTTCTTCCAGCGGGATGACCTTGCCGTCGCGGCGGCGGAAGGCGCGGATGCTGAGGTCGCGCAGGTCGTCGGGCAGGTGGGCGGCTTCCAGCGTGTCGCCCAGGCAGAGCGCGACACCGCGTTCGATGATGTTTTCCAGTTCGCGCACATTGCCGGGGAAGTCATAGGCCTTCAGCAGCGCCAGGGCTTCTTCCGAAATGCCGCGCACCGGCTTGCCCATCACGGGTGCGGCGCGGTCGAGGAAGTGCTGTGCCAGCAACGGGATGTCCTCGCGCCGTTGTGACAGCGGCGGGATGTGCAGGTTGACGACGTTGAGGCGGAAGTAGAGGTCTTGCCGGAAACGGCCATCGGCGACCCATTCCTTCATGTTGCGGTTGCTGGCGGCGATGAAACGGATATCGATTTTCAGCGGTTTGGTGCCACCGACCGGCAGCATTTCCTTTTCCTGGATGACGCGCAGCAGTTTGACCTGCATGGCCAGCGTCATCTCGGTGACTTCGTCAAGAAACAGCGTGCCGCCATGCGCTGCGACGAGCAGACCGGTCTTGCCGATGGCGCCGGTAAAAGCCCCCTTTTCGTGGCCGAACAATTCGTTGGCCAGCAGTTCTTCATTAAAGGCGCCGCAGTTCACCGCCAGAAACGGGCCGCCATCTTTGCCTGCGCCGCGACCGCTATGCTCGTGCAGGGTGCGCGCGAAAAGCTCCTTGCCGGTGCCGGATTCGCCGGTGATCAACACGTTGCAGCCGGTGGGTGCGATCTGGCGCGCCATATCGAGCAGCTTCTGCATGCCGCCGTCACGGCTGATGACGCGGGTGCGACCGGCAAAGGCGTCGAGCTGAGCCCGCAGCGCACGGTTTTCCCGTTTCAGGCGGATTTTCTCCAGCGCCTCGGCCACGGTCTGGCGCACTTCATCCAGCCGGAAGGGCTTGGCGATGTAGTGAAATGCGCCTTCCTTCATCGCCTCCACCGCCGTTTCCAGCGTCGCAAAGCCGGTGATCATGATGACTTCGGTGTCCGGGTGTTGCGACTTGCAGCGGCGCAGCAGGGTCATGCCATCCACCTTGTCCATCTTCAGGTCGGTCAGCACCAGGTCGAACGGTTGCGTGTCGAGCAGTTCGAGGGCATGGCTGCCGCTTTGTGTGGCAGTGATCCGGTAGCCCTCCTTGGTCAGGACATGTTCCAGGTTGCGCAGCGCGATTCGTTCGTCGTCAACGAGGAGGAGGCGGTAGGTCATGGGGTTGTCCTTAGTTCCTCTCGCCGGCAAGCGGGAGAGGGGTTGGGGGAGAGGGGCGGCGTGGGAGCGAAGCGAGCTCAGCCGCCGGCAGCCGAATGCGGAATTCCGCGCCGCCTTGGGGACGATTGGCGACGTTGATGCAGCCGCCATGTTCTTCGATGATTTCGTGAGTGATGAACAAACCCAGGCCGCTGCCCTGGCCGACCGCCTTGGTGGTGAAAAAGGGGTCGAATATCTTTTGCAACAACTCGGGCGGAATGCCGGGGCCGCTGTCGGTCAGGGTCAAGTCGATGACCGCAGCGCCGGGGCGACATTGGCCGGCGGAAGCCACAAAGCGATCGTTTTTGCCAACGATGCCGGCGCGGGCGGTAATCGACAGTTCGCCGTCGCCTTGCATGGCGTCGAAAGCATTGATGATCAGGTTGAGCAGCACCTGCTGCAGGCGTGGACGGTCGCCCAACACGCTCAGATCGGCCGCAATCTCGACGCGGACCTCGATGCCGGGCGGGCGTTTGGATTTGAGTAAACGCAGGGTCTCTTCCACCAGATCGGAAACTTGAACCGGCGCGGGTCTGAATTCCCGTTCGCCGGAATAGTCGAGCAGTGCGCGCACGATGCGGCGAGCACGCAGCGTTTCGCTGTCGATGTCTTCGATGAGTTGACGGTGAAATTCATGCGTGTCACCTTTGAAAGCGCCATCTCCCCCAGCCCCTCCCCCGCTTGCGGGGGAGGGGAGCGAGTCTTCCTTCAGGATCTGTGCCGAAGAAGAAATATTCGACAGCGGGTTGTTCAGCTCATGCGCCACGCCGGACAGCAGGGTGCCGAGCGAGGCCAGTTTTTCGGTGCGTACAAGGATGTGCTGGCGGCGTTCAAGTTCGTCGAGGACGTGGTTGAAGGCCTCGGCGAGCGAGACGAATTCCCGCTCCGGGCTGTCCAGCGCCAGTCGCGTCAGTTGGCCGCTGGCGATGGCTTCCATGCGGGTTTCCATCGCCTGCAGCGGGCGTGTGACCTGGCGCGCCAACAGGATGCCGGTGAGTATCAGCAGCACGGCTACCACCGCCAGCGAGACCAGCAGGTTGCGTTGATGCAGGCTCAGGGCGGCATTCAACGAGTGGCGTTCCAGCGTTGCCAGGCGCTCGCCCACGGTCACTACCCGGTTGCCGAGGGTGCGTGCGGCGGCGGCCAGTGTTTCGTCGGCGGGGGCTTTGGCGTAAGCCGCCATGGCTGATGTGTAGCCCGCCAGATCCCGCTCCAGTGCTGCTGCGGCGTGGGGTCCGGCCAGCATGTCGATGGTGTCGGCATCGCGTTGCAACAGTTCACTGGCGCGGGTGGCGTAGCGGGCGTGATCGGCAAGGTCGCTGGCTTGCTGGTAGAGAAAGTGGTTTTTTTCGAAGCGGCGCATTTCCAGCGTCGCATCGGCCAGCTCGGCGATCTTGCTGCCTTCGCGGGCTTTATCCGCGATGCGATCAAGCTCGATCAGCGCCACCGCCGACAGGCTAATGATCAGGATGGCAAGGGCGAGATAGACGAAAACAATTTTGGCTTGCA
Source organism: uncultured Thiobacillus sp. (assembly GCA_964623355.1). Classification (GTDB taxonomy): domain Bacteria; phylum Pseudomonadota; class Gammaproteobacteria; order Burkholderiales; family Thiobacillaceae; genus PFJX01. Next base: position 3,713 of record CAZUSF010000114.1, read on the forward strand.
G
>CAZUSF010000114.1:3813-7638 GCA_964623355.1 uncultured Thiobacillus sp.
TGAAACGCCGCGTCGTCGTCGCCCTGCGCCCGGTCTCACCGGTCGAGCGCCTGCTGAAAGTGGGGGCCTCGCTGTGTCGCCGCATGGAGGCGGAACTCGAAGTGCTGGCCGATCCGACACGTCCGGATTGGGCCGAGATCGAAGCGCGTCTGACCGCGTTGGAGAAAGACGGCGTCGCTTGTCGACTGACGCCGGCACCGGGTCTGAGTGCGAAACATGTAGTCGAGCACGCGCGGCGGCACGAATGTGTCGCCTCCGTCGTCGTTGGTCGCCCCGCCGCCTGGGCTGGCGAAGGCCATGTCGACCCCTGGAACAAGCTGGAATGTCCGCTGGTGGCGGCCTCCGATTCCCCCGATTTACCTGAAGAAAAGTAGTCAAGCCATGCAAAAACTCGCACGTTTCCTTCCCTTTCTGCGTTGGTTCCCGATGGGCGGTGAAGCCATCAAGGCCGACTTCATGGCCGGCATCACGGTCGCGCTGGTGTTGATTCCGCAGTCGATGGCGTATGCGCAGTTGGCGGGTTTGCCGGCGTATTACGGTTTGTACGCGGCGTTCCTGCCGGTCGCGGTGGCGGCATTGTGGGGTTCGTCAAACCAGTTGGGTACCGGTCCGGTGGCGGTGGTTTCGTTGTTGACCGCGTCCAGTCTGGCGACGCTGGCCGCGCCTGGTTCCGAGGCGTTCGTCGCGCTGGCGATCATGCTGGCACTGCTGGTCGGCATCATTCAATTGGCTTTGGGCGTATTCAAGCTGGGCGTCATCGTCAACTTTCTGTCACACCCGGTTATCGTCGGCTTCACCAACGCGGCAGCGATCATCATCGCGTTGTCGCAGGTGTCCAAGCTGTTCGGTGTGCCGATGGGGCGCAGCGAACATTTCATCAACGACATCGTCGGCGTCTTCAAGCAGATCGGCGACACCCATCTGCCGACCCTGGCGATGGGCGTGGCGGCCATCGCGATCATGTATGGCATCAAGAAATTCAAGCCCAAGCTGCCCGGCGTGCTGATTGCGGTGGTGCTGACCACGGTGATTTCGTATGCCATCGGCTTCGAGAAAAAGGTGACGTTGCCGATCGACGAAGTGGCCAATCCGCAGATTGCCTCGATGCTGCTGGAGTATGAGGAAGCGGAAAAAGAGCTGGCGACGGTGAGTCAGAATGCGCTTGAGAACGAGGCGGAAGCCAAGCAGCTGGAACGCCAGACGCCGCGTAATGAGCCGTTTATTCTGGCGCTGCGTTACCAGTCCGACCTGCTCCATTCCCAGGCCAGGGTGCTGGAAGAAAGCAATGGCAAACGTCTGAAGGAATTGCGCAAACTGAGATTCGAGCGGGAAGTGCTGGCGGATGCAAAGCTCGGCGCCTTGCATGCCAAAGGCAGTGCGCCCGCCGGCGTGAAGACCGATGGCGAGACCTGGAAGATTGCCAAGATCGCCAACGGCGAAGTCAAGCTGGCCGGTGGCGGCGAAGTGGTGGGCAGCATTCCGGAAGGCGCGCCGAGCTTGGTCATGCCGCATTTCGATATGGAAAAGCTGGCTTCGCTGTTGTCTGCCGCGCTGGTGATTTCACTGGTCGGCTTCATGGAGGCGATCTCCATCGCCAAGGCGATTGCCGCCAAAACCAAGCAGCGTCTCGACCCGAATCAGGAATTGATCGGCCAGGGGCTGGCCAATATTGTCGGCTCCTTCTCGCAATCGTTTCCGGTATCCGGTTCGTTTTCGCGCTCGGCAGTGAACCAGGGCTCCGGCGCCAAGACCGGCATGAGCTCGGTGTATACCGCGCTGTTCGTGCTGATCACCTTGCTGTTCCTGACGCCGCTGCTGTACCACCTGCCGCAGGCGGTGCTGGCGGCGATCATCATCATGGCGGTGATCGGCCTGGTCAACGTGCAAGCGGTGAAGCACGCCTGGCACGCCAACAAGCATGACGGCGCGGCCTCCATCGTCACTTTCTTCGCCACCATGGCGTTCGCGCCGCACCTGGACAACGGCATCATGGTCGGCGCCGGTCTGGCGTTGATCCTGTTCCTGATGCGGACGATGAAGCCGCGCGTGGCGCAACTCGGCCGCTTCAAGGATGGCACCCTGCGCGACATCAAGATGAATCCCGACATTCCGACCAGCGAGCATGTGGTGGCGATGCGTTTCGACGGCCAGCTCTACTTTGCCAACGTGTCCTACTTTGAGGACACCGTCCTGTCGGCCCTGGCGGATCATCCGAATGCGCGATATTTCCTGGTCGTCGGCGATGGCATCAACCAGCTCGATGCGTCTGGCGAAGAAGTCATCCATCATCTGGTGACGCGCCTGCAGGAAGCCGGCATCACGCTGGTGTTCTCCGGCCTGAAGAAACAGGTGCTCGACGTGATGCGCGCCACCGGTCTGATGGAGGCGATTACGCAGAACAATATCTTCGCCACCGAAGACCAGGCTATTGCAGCGATTTATGAACGCCTGGGCGATACTGCGAAGGACGACTTGTTCTGCGCCCTGAAGCCGGCCGCCTCCTGAACAGGTATGCCAATCTCCAGCGCGTTCGTCCGAGCCGGTTGATCCCTTCGCTATCCACTAAAATCCACTCATCGTGCTGAGAACGCTCCTCCTTTTGCCGTTGTTCGGCGCTCTTTTGCTCGTCTTGCTGCCCGGAAGGTCCGGGCTGCTGATCCGTCGCGTTGCGATCGGGGTGGCCGCCGTCACCCTCGGTTGGTCACTTTGGCTGGCCAGCGCGTTCGACCCCAGCGTCGCGGGGGTGCAGATTTTTGAGAGCCATGTCTGGAACCCGCGTCTGGGCAGCGCCTTCTCGTTGGGTGTGGATGGCATCTCGTTGCCGATGGTCTGGTTGGCAACCCTGCTGGCGTTCATCGCGGTGCTCGCCTCGTCCGGCATCAAGGACAAGCCGAAGGGCTATTACATCCTGATCCTGCTGCTGGAAGCGGCAATGTTGGGCGTGTTCATGGCGCGCGACTGGTCGTTGTTCTACGTCTTCTGGGAACTCACCCTGCTACCGCTATTTTTCCTGATCGACCGTTACGGCGGCAAGAACCGCAGCCGTGCGGCACTCAATTTTGTCCTCTACACCATGGGCGGCTCGGTGTTCATGTTGATCGCCCTGCTGATGTTGTACGACGCTGCACCCGGTCATTCCTTCGACATGGCGCTGATCCGCGAAGGCGCCCATCTGTTGCCGGAGGCGACTCAGGTCGGTTTGTTCCTCGGTCTGCTGATCGGTTTCGGCGTCAAGATGCCGATCTTCCCGCTGCATGGCTGGCTGCCGCTGGCGCACGTCGAAGCGCCCAGCCCGGTATCCATCCTGCTCTCCGGTATCCTGCTCAAAATGGGTTCCTACGGCCTGATCCGGGCGGTCGATACGCTGCCGGCAGCGGCGGTGGCGCTGCAAGGCGTGCTGATGGCGCTGGCGCTGATCAGCATCGTCTATGGCGGCGTGCTCGCTTGGCGACAAAGCGATCTTAAAGCCATGGTGGCGTATTCGTCGGTGTCGCACATGGGCGTCGTGCTGCTTGGTCTGGCCGCGCTCAATACCGCGGGTTTTACCGGTGCGGTGATGCAGATGGTGGCGCATGGTCTGGTCGCTGGCGCCTTGTTCCTGCTCATCGGCTTGCTTTACGAACGAACGCATACGCGTGAACTGGCCGATTACGCCTCGCTGGTCAAAGTGATGCCGCGCTTCGCCTTCTTCACCATCCTGGCGTTTATCGCGGCGGTCGGCATGCCCGGCACCGCCGGTTTTGTCGCCGAACTGCATGCGCTGATCGGCGGCTACGAACGCTGGGGCGCCTGGGTGGTGTTGCTGTCGCTCACCGTGGTCATCAC
>CAZUSF010000115.1:0-7592 GCA_964623355.1 uncultured Thiobacillus sp.
AATGAGCCATCCCAAACCAGCCGCCCCACTGCCTGCCGTTCCCGGTTGGCCGCCTGAACGCATTGCCGAAATGCTGCCCAGCCCGGCAAGCAAGCGCGATGCCGACGCCGCTCGCTTCTGGAACGATCTCGATCCGTCGATCGACCCGGCCCGGCTGCCGATGCAGGTGCAGACCAACCGGCCGGGCGAGGCGCGTCGTGCCGGCAAGTGGATTCTGCTGGCTGCCGGTGTCTGGGTGTTGCTGATTGGTGCGGGTCACCGCGCCCTCTGGCCCGACTTGCAGGCGTATGAGGCTGTGCTGGCCGTATTCGGTCTGCCACTCGTTCTGGCGCTGTTTGCCGCCGCGGTGCTGTGGTCGGTGCGAGGCTGGCCGGACAGCATGCGTATCGAACTGACGACTCGCCGGGTGCGTTACGAGGCGCCGCCAACAAGCTGGGAACTGCCGCTATCGGCGTATGCCGGCCTGGCGTTGCGCCGGCGTCTGATCCGCGATGCCTCGCGCCTGAAGCATGGCAGCCATACTTCCGCCGAGCAGGCTGCCGGCATGCATCTGCGTGTCGAACGTTGGTGGATCGAACTGGTCCACGAAGACCCTGCTCGTCGTTTGGTGCTTTGGAGCAGCGAGCAGCCATTTGATGATGGACTGGAGCGGGTCGAAGCGCTGGCCGCCAGGTTGGGCCTGCCGATTTTGACCACCTCGAACCGCTACTGGGTGGCGGACTCGGAAGACGATGATGTCCAGGAAGCGCCTCCAGCTAAGGCCAAAGGCCGTCGGGCCGGCTCGAGGCGCGGTGCACCGGCCATGCCGCAGCAGCGACTGAACGCAGGCGCCAGCCACGTCAGCAGCATTCCGAAAATCATTGCATTGGTCGTGATCATGCCGCTGGTCGGCGGCATGGGCTGGCTGACCTGGATCGTGGCGCAGGAAACCCGGACGGTGTTGCAGGAATGGCAATTGGTCGAGGTGACCTTGCTGGACAAATCGGGCGTCGATACGGTACGGATTGCCATCGAGTCCGACGGCACGCAGCGCGAGACCGAGGTGACCAGCAGCACCGATCTGAAAGCCTTCAGCGTCGGAGAGCGCTTTCCGGCCTATGCCGACCCGAACAACCCCGACATGCTGCGCCCGGCTACTGGCGGCGCGCTGTGGGGCGGCGTTGGCATGCTGGCGTTCTTCACGCTGGCGCTGGCCGGCGCGGGACTATTTTTGCTGCGCAGCGGGTCGCCGCCGCGTAAGCAGGGTGTTGAAAAACGTGGAAAGCGCTAAAAAATCGTCATACCGGCAGTTGACGGCGTTGTAGGAGCGTCCGCTTGCGGCGCGAGCGTTGAGGGATCGGCCCGCAAGCGGCGCCTCCTACAACGGGATCGAGCATGTTGCGTGGAGCAAGCCTGAGCCATAACTGCGCATCAAAAGGAACTTTGACCGCCGCTGCGGCCTGATTTGAAGCCACTTCCGAAGTCAGTTGCGAGGCATATTTGTCAGCCCGGCCAAACAGCACCTTTTCATATGAAAGGCCGATAACGGCATAGCACGAGTCGGCAAAAGGCGCGGCGAGGCGTTGCAGCAGCGCTGGATCATGCAGAACGGGTCTGGCCAACTTGTCCCGCTCACCGATCTTTGTGCGCGCCACCCGGCCCGCCCAACCCGGGGTCTGCAACGCCGCGTCCGCGATGAAACGCGAGATCCAGGGGAAATTGACCGCTCTGCCAAGCGATAGCGAGGTGACGTCCGGGGCCGTCGAGGGTGATGTCTGTTGCCGCCGCTGAAGCCAGTCCGCAATCACCTGCCGATAGCGCGCCTCATCCACGCTGCAAGCCTCGAAGGCCGTGGTATGCGGCCGGAAGGACGCTGACGCCCACGCCGGATGTTCTTCAATAAATGGTGCACAGGTTTCTGCTGCGGCTGGGTTCGCCAACAACACGCCGGCCAACAGCAAACAACGCCGGAAAGCGCGGAAGTCCTGCATCACGGCGGGTTCCTTCTGACCCTGGCAGCGTACGGTTTAATCCGCCACCTTCACGCTCACCGGTTCCACTTTCCAGATGTCGCGGCAGTATTCCGCGATGGTGCGGTCTGACGAGAACTTGCCCATGCGGGCGACGTTGAGGATCGACATGCGGGTCCAGGCGCGTTCGTCGGCGTAGGTGCGACTGACCGCGTCCTGGCAGGCGATGTAGCTGGCGAAGTCGGCGCAGAGCAGGTATTCGTCGTGGCTGAGCAGGTGGTCGATGATCGGCCGGAACAGGCTGCCATCGCCATGCGAGAACATGCCGTTGTTGATCAGGTCGAGCACGCCGCGCAGTTCTTCCTGCCGCTGATAGATTTCCCACGGCCGATAGTGTTCGGCCTTGACGCGTTCGACTTCGGCTGCAGTAAGGCCGAACAGGAAGAAATTTTCGGTGCCGACTTCTTCCCGTATTTCGACGTTGGCGCCGTCCAGCGTGCCGATGGTCAACGCACCGTTCATCGAGAATTTCATGTTGCCGGTGCCGGAGGCTTCCTTGCCGGCGGTGGAAATCTGCTCGGACAGATTGGCTGCCGGATAGACGTGATGGGCAACCTTGACGTTGAAATCGGGGATGAATACCACCTTCAGGCGACCGGCAACGTCGTGGTCGCGGTTGACCACTTCCGCCACCGAGTTGATCAGCTTGATGATCAGTTTGGCCATGTGATAACCCGGTGCCGCCTTGCCGCCGAAGATGAAGCTGCGCGGCTGAATCTCGCTGCCGGGGTTGCGTTTGATGCGGTTGTACAAGGTGACGATGTGCAACAGGTTGAGCAGTTGGCGCTTGTATTCGTGGATGCGCTTCACCTGCACGTCGAACAGGCTGGCGGGGTCGAGCTGGATGCCAAGCTTCGTCTCGACGAAACGAGCCAGGTTGTTCTTGCGCTCCAGCTTCACCGCGCGCCAGCGGGCCTGGAAGGCCGCATCGTCAGCGTAACGCTCGATTTCGCGCAGGCGATACAGGTCTTTGCCCCAGCCTTCGCCCAGCGTTTCAGTCAGCAAATCCGCCAGGCCGGGGTTGGACAGCATGATGAAGCGGCGCGGCGTGACGCCATTCGTCTTGTTCTGGAATTTCTCCGGCCAGATGTCGTAAAAATCCTTCAGCACGGTATCGGCCAGCAGGCGCGAATGCAGTTCGGCGACACCATTGATGGCATGGCTGCCGACGCAGGCGAGATTCGCCATGCGGACATAGCGCGGGCCGGATTCGTCGATCAGTGACAGGCGGGCGATGCGGTCCTGATCGAACGGGTAACGCAGCCGCATGTCGTCCATGAAATGGCTGTTGATGGTGTAGATGATTTCCAGATGCCGCGGCAGCACGCTCTCGAACAACGGCAAAGGCCATTTTTCCAGCGCTTCCGGCAACAGCGTGTGATTGGTGTAGGCAAACGTCTTGCGGGTGATTTCCCAGGCGGTGTCCCACGCCATCAGGTTCACATCGACCAGCAGGCGCATCAGTTCGGCGATGGCGATGGTCGGGTGGGTATCGTTGAGCTGGGCGGCGTATTTTTGGTGGAAATTTTCCAGCGGCTGGCCGGTGTTCTTGTAGATGCGCAACATGTCCTGCAACGAGCAGGAGACGAAGAAATACTGCTGCAACAGACGCAGGCGCTTGCCCATGTCGGCTTCGTCGTTCGGGTAGAGCACTTTCGAGATCGTCTCGGAACGCACCTGGCGCATCACCGCGCCGACGTAATCGCCCTGGTTGAAGGCCTGGAAATCGAACGATTCGGCCGCTTCGGCCGCCCACAGACGCAGCAGGTTTACGGTGTTGACGCCATAACCGAGGATCGGCGTGTCATGCGCGATGCCGCGAAATGTTTCGTGCGGCAACCAGCGTACCCGCGTCCGCCCTTGCGCGTCGGCGTACTGCTCGGTGCGGCCGCCAATGCCGACTTCATAGACGATGTTCGGCCGCCGCACTTCCCACGGATTGCCGTAGTGCAGCCAGGTATCGGTGGTTTCCACCTGCCAGCCATCGCGGATCAACTGATCGAAAATGCCGTATTCGTAGCGGATGCCGTAACTCATCGCCGGCACCTGCAAGGTGGCCAGCGAATCCATGAAACAGGCCGCCAGTCGGCCGAGACCGCCGTTGCCGAGGCCGGGGTCTTCTTCCCGCTCGATGATGGTATCGAGGTCAAGCCCCAGTTCCGCCAGCGCCTGACGCACGTTTTCGGTGATGCCCAGATTCAGCAGATTGTTGGCCAGATGCGGACCGGGCAGGTATTCGGCGGACAGGTAACAGACCGTGCGCGAGTTTGACTTGGCGTAGGTCTGCACCGTGCTGACCCAGCGATGCAACATATGGTCGCGCACGGTATGCGCCAGCGCCTGGAAGAGATCGTTCGGCTTCGCCACTTCCAGAAACCGGCCCTGGCTGTAGAACAGGTTGTCGAGGAATGCCCGCTTCAGCGCCGTAACCGTTTGCCCGGTGCGGATGTTTTCTGGCAGCGGGTTTTCCGCCATCTGATCGGCGGCAGCGGCAAGCTTGGCGTGGGGCATGATTTCGAGTCCTGTGAAGGTTGGGTATTTAATCGGCTGCCTGGCTGGGCAGTGTTGTGGACATGCTTGCGCTCCAGCTGCGATAACAGTTGCGGCCGGATTCCTTGGCGTCGTAAAGCGCCTTGTCGGCGCGCTGCAACATGCCTTCCATGTCTTCGCGGCTGTCGGCGAAATAACCGCCGATGCTGACGCTGAGGCGCAAGCGTGCGCCGTTGGCATCCTGCAGCTGGCAGGTGTCGGCGATGGCGCTGCGGATACGTTCGCCCAGCGCGTCGACATCGCGCGCGTCGTTGGCGGGAATCAACGCCAGGAACTCGTCGCCGCCCCAGCGAGAAATGGTGTCATACGGCCGCAGCAGCGAGTTCAAGGTTGCCGCAACAGCCTTCAGGGCGGCATCGCCCTTGGCATGGCCATGCAAATCGTTGATCTGTTTGAACAGGTCGATATCCAGCCAGAGCAGGCCGATATGACCCTGTTCGCGTCGGCAGCGGCTGATCTCGGCTTCGATCCGCTCGGTCATGCCGCGCCGGTTGAGCAACTCGGTGAGCGGGTCGGTGTTGGCCAACCGATCCAACGCCTCGGTGCGTTCCACCACCTTGCTTTCCAGTTCCTGCCGGGTTTCCTGCTGGATGCGGGCAAGGCGCAGGAAGTGCTCGATCAGACGCGCGATTTCACCCGGGCTGCTGTGGCTCGACAGAGGTGCCGCGCTTTCGCCGCGCGCCATGTCCTGCATGGCTTGATCGAGCTGTTGCAGGGGGCGCAGAACCTGTCTGCCAAGCACCAGATTGAACAGCACCAGCGCCACCAGCAAGGTCAGTGCATAGACCAGCAGAATGCCGCTGAAACTGCTCATCGGCACCAGCACGGCGAGATCGAGCAGGGTGATCTCGTACCAGTCGATTTCCGGCAGATAGGCGACGCCGGCCAGATGGCGTTTGCCGTTGATTTCGACAAACCGGCTGATCACGCTGCTGTTGACGCTTTCCAGTTCCTTCATCGCGGCATAGATCGCATTGCGGTCGATCTGGCGGTCGAAGATGAGATCGATGGTTTTACGCTCGGCGGCAGCCTTGCTGATGCTGGCGTAGTCGATCATGCGCTGTTCCCGATGCGCCTGGATAGCGCCGTTGTGATCGACGAACAGGCTGGTCATGCCGGGCTGGGTCTGATCGACCACGGCATGCAGCAACTCGGTCAGATCGAGTCCGGTACCGGCAACGCCGAGAATGTTTTCACCATCGCGCACCAGTACATCGATCCAGAGTTTGGTGACGCCGAGATTGACGTCGGGATTGACGTTGATGTGGATGTCGCGCTGCTGCCGCACGATGTCGTAGAACCAGCGGTCTTCCGGCTTCTTCGGCGACAGCGTGTAGCGGTATTGCTTGCCGGCGAACTCGTCTTTCGCGTTGTTGTGGTAGTAGCGCCCGGATTGCAGCAGCGCGAAGAAATAACTGCGATCGGCAAAATTGAGCCGGAAGCTTTCCATTTCCGCGATGGCGCGGCGAGTCAACTCTGGATCGTCCGGCTTGCGCGCCCAGTTGCGGATTTCCTGCGAATTGGCGAACTGCCGCGACAGCGCGATCTCGCGCACGATGGGCTGCAGCAGTCGCGACTTGTCGTACAGCACCTGTTTTTCCGCATAGCGCACCGCCCATTGCGCGACGATGTTTTCCGCCAGTTGCCGCGAGGCATACCAGGCTGCGGCTGCCGAGGCGATGACCAGAAGCGCGGTAATGAGCAGGAAGCGGGGTCTCAGGTTCATGGCGATGGGCCGTTTGAAGACAGCAAAGGTATCAAGCCGAATTTGATAGGGAAAAGATGTAGCTAAAAAATGTAGCTGAATTGTCGACTCGACGCCTGCCGGGTGCCAGCGCTTATTCAACGACCTACACAAACGCAAACACAAACGACAGCGCGGAGATTGCCAATCCGAAATCCGCCCCCCATATTGGCTTGAATCTTCTTCCGCGAGCGCTGCAATGACCGACCCGATCGCCACCACGCTGGCCTATCACGCCCGCACCAAACATCACCTGGAACGTTACGCCAACGGCCCGGCCGGGCTGGATTGGGACGCCCAGCCGGCGGCTTTCCGGCATTGGACCGGGGCCGCGAAACAGCGTTTGCCGCGCGAGATTCAGATGGCGAATATCGCCTGGCCGCAACTCGATCAGGCACGCCCGGCGCCGGATTTCACCCCGGCCAGCCTGGGTTCCCTGCTGCGTCTGTGCGCCGGCATTACCGCCTGGAAGCAATACGGACCGAGCCGCTGGTCGCTGCGCGCGCATCCGTCTTCCGGCAATCTGCACCCCACCGAAACCTGGCTGATCAGCGCCAGCGTGCCGGGTCTGGCGGATGGCCTGCATCACTATCAGCCGTTCGATCACAGCCTGGAAAGACGCGCCTGGTCGGATGCAACACCGCCGGAGACGCCCGCCGTCTGGCTGGGTTACAGCTCGATCGCCTGGCGCGAGGCCTGGAAATACGGTGAACGCGCCTTCCGTTATTGCCAGCTCGACATGGGCCATGTGCTCGCCGCACTGGCCTACGCCGCCGCACTGCATGGCTGGTCAGTCCGCCTGGTCAACCTTTTGCCGGCCGAGATGGCGGCGCTGCTGGGAGTGGACCGGACGGCGGACTTTGCCGGTGTGGAAGCGGAAGAGGCCGAAGTCATCGTCGCCTTGCAGGCCGGGTCAACGGCCTTGCCGCCCGCCTGGACGCACTGGGCCGGCCAGCCCGGCTTGCTCGATCCAAAGCCGATGTATGACTGGCCGGTGATCGAGGAAGTGGCGTTGGCGACGCGCGGTGCGTTGCCATCTGACACGCTTGCAGACACCTCCGCCGCGACGCCAGTTGCTTCACTTTCCGAAACCGCCGCCACCCAGGTCATCCTGCAACGCCGCAGCGCGCAGGCATTCGACGGCATCAGTACGATGCCGCATGCGGTGTTCCGCCGCCTGCTGGCTGCCATGCTGCCGGGCGGCTCACCGGTCTGGCGTTTGTGGCCGCAAACGCCGCGCGTACATCCGGTGCTGCTGGTGCATCGCGTCGAAGGCATCCAGCCCGGTT
>CAZUSF010000116.1:0-7591 GCA_964623355.1 uncultured Thiobacillus sp.
AGCAGCGCTATGCCGGTCTTGCCACGATCGCGCCGCAAGCGGACGCTCCTACCTGTATGTATCACCTTTTCGACGCGTATCGAATAGGGTCGGCGATTGGCTCTGAGTAACGCCACTGATAACGCAAGCAATAACACGCATCCAATAAGTCTCAATTTCCGAACGCGCTTGCCGTTATCGAGGCCATCCCCCGGATGCAACGTCCCGTGGCTAACGATCTGACTTGTAAATTGCGAGACCAACATGATGGCTACGTATCTATATAGATTGTTCGCAGGTTTTTCCCTGGCGCTGTTGCTGCTGCAATCCGCCAGCGTGCAGGCTGCGCCGGCGAAGGCGGAGATGCTGATTTACTGCGGCATCACGATGATCCGGCCGATGACCGAGATCTCGCATTTGTTCGAGCAGCGCGAGAATGTGAAGGTGACGCTGGCTCAGGGCGGTTCGGAAGATTTGTATCAAAGCCTGAAGAAGAGCGGGGTTGGTGATCTTTATCTGCCAGGCGAGCCGACCTTCCGTGCCAAATATCTGGCTGAGGGTTTGCTGGGCGATGTCGTCACGGTGGGCTACAACCAGCTGGCGATCATGGTCAAGAAGGGCAACCCGAAGCGGATCAAGGGCGATCCCAAGGAACTGCTGCGCAGCGATGTCAGCAGCATCATCGGCAATGCCGAGTCCGGCAGCGTCGGCAAGGAAACCAAGGATGTGCTGACCGCCGCCGGTATTTACAGCAAGGTGCTGGATGCCAGCATTTATCTGGCGCCGGATTCACGCGGCCTCAACAACGCGATGAAAAACGGCGAGGCCGATGTCATTCTTAATTGGCGCGCGACCGGGTTTTTCCCCGACAACGTCAAGTTTGTCGATGTGATCGACCTCAACCCGAAACTGGCGCAGCCGCAAGCATTGCTGCTAAATCTGCTGACGTTTTCGAAGAACAAGGATCTGGCCAAGCGCATGATGCAATTTACCGCCGGCGAAGAAGGACAGGCGGTATTCCGTAAATTCGGCTTCCTGGATAACAAGGCGTTGATCCGGTAAATCGGCAATGCATCGCTAACTTCAAACCCCATGTCATTGCTTCATCCCCAAACAGGCGCGCCGGGTGGCGCGGATGGTCATCCTTTCCGTTTCCTCTGGCTGATCGGCATTTTCGTGATTGCGCTGATGGGGGTGGTTGGCTTGAAGATGTTCTTCTCGCATCTGTACGACGAAATCGGGGAACGCAGCGCGAATGAACGCGCGCGCCTGTTCATCGGGGAAGAATTGGTCAGCACCTTGCTGCGCATCGAGAAGGATGTGTACCAGATGGCGACGTTGAACAACGCGACCGCACAGTCGCGTCTGGAACAACACATCGGCGAACACGTGGACAAGATGCACCACGATCTTGCGGTATTGAAGCATGGCGGTCGTGTCCGGCAAGTGGTGTATCTGAACATCGAAGGCCATGACCAGATGGTGCGCGAAGTCACTTACCAGCCGGCCCCGGAAGCGCAGGGCTATGTCATGGAGTTGATCGAAATCGCGCCGCTGCTGGATCAGGTGCGAGTCAAGACGGCGGAATTGCGCATCTTGCTCGGTAAACGCGTGCAACTGCGCGACAGCAACGATAGCCAGAGCCGGATCGAACTTGAACATGAAATTACGGTGTATTTGAAACATATGCCGCCTTATTTCTTCCGCCTCAGCGAGAACGCCAACCGCCTGTTCTTCGACAGCAGCGACCGGTTGGAAGAGCTGGAACGCCAACTTGCGGCGCAACGGGAGCGCTTCAAGACCACGGAAATGGCGCTGGTGCTGTTGATCATCGTGCTCGCCACGCTGGCCGGCTTTGTGTTTGCGCGCCAGATCAATGCCAGCAACCAGCGTTTACGCCTGGCGCTGGATGAAATGCGCGCAGCCAAGGAGGAAGCCGAACGCGCCAGCCGCGCGAAAACCGATTTCGTCTCGCGCATGAGCCATGAACTGCGCACGCCGATGAACGCCATTCTCGGTTTTGCGCAATTGCTGGAGAGCGAGGCGCTGAAGCCGGAACACCGCGACTACGTTGGCGAAATCAATCGCGCCGGTTCGCATTTGCTGGAATTGATCAACAAAGTGCTCGATCTGGCCAAGATCGAAGCCGGCCAACTCACTATCGAGCAGATTCCATTCGATCTGCGCCACACCCTGAATGAAGTCGCCGCGCTGGTTTCCGAGCGCGCCAAAGGCAAGGGGCTGGATCTGCGTTTTTCTGCAGCGCCCGACTTGCCCGCACGCATCCTGGGCGACCCGACCCGCTTGCGGCAGGTGCTGATCAATTTGATTGGCAACGCAGAAAAATTCACCTCGCAAGGCGGCATCGAGATCCGCATCGAACCGGTGGCGGACGCGACGCAGATTCAGTTCAGTGTGCAGGATTCCGGCATCGGCATGGATGAGGAGACCTTGACGCGGCTATTCCAACCGTTTGCTCAAGCCGACGAATCGACCACCCGCAAGTTTGGTGGCACCGGCCTCGGGCTGAAAATTTCGCAAGATCTGGTACATGCGATGGGCGGCGAAATTCGGGTGGAAAGTGAACCCGGCAAAGGCAGCCGTTTCTGGTTCAACCTGCCGGTCAAGCCCGTGCCCGAGTCTGAAAACAGTCCGGCCAACGCAGCGATTCCACTCCCCGAATTGGTCAGCAATGCAGTTGAAAACAATGCCGAGGCGCCCTTGCATGGCCATCTCTTGCTGGTGGAAGACAACCGCATCAATCAGGTGGTTGCGTCACGCATGCTGGACAAGTTGGGCTTGACCCACGACATCGCCAATCATGGCGGTGAAGCACTGGAAAAACTGGCCGCCCAAGCCTACGACCTGATCCTGATGGATATGGAAATGCCTGGCATGGACGGCCCGGAAGCCACAATGCAGATTCGCGCACGGGAAGCTGAAACGGGAGCCAAACGGATTCCGATCATCGCCATGACCGCCAACGCGATGCACGAAGACCGCCAGCGCTGCCTCGCCAGCGGCATGGATGATCACCTGCCGAAGCCGGTGGAGATGAACAAGCTGGGCGAATTGTTGCGGGTCTGGTTGGCGAAGTAATCACCGCAAAACACGCACCCTACGCAAAGAAAGCCGCTTCCGCTTCAACCGGCAATTTGAGGCCGGTCACCCGCGCCTTCTGAATCACTTCCCAGTAATAACGATACGTCGCGCGGTCGTGCAGTTCGCCGGCATGCTGGATCGGACCCCAGTCGGCTTTTTGCGCCGCAAGCAGGATGGCGGCGCCGGTTTCGACTTCGCTGTAATCCGGCTTCATCGCATCGACGATAGGCTGGATCTGCGTCGGGTAGATGCTCCACTGGCGTAGAAAGCCAAATTCCATGCGGGCGCGACGAGCGTCCTGATAAGTCGTGTACGGGTTCTTCAGATCCAGCGTGACGTTGTGGCACGGGATGACGCCATTGGCCAGCGCGGCGGAGACAACTTCGGTCTTGGCGCGGGCGATCAGCTTGTGCTCGAACTGGCCCGGGCTGCGCATGGCGCTGGCCGGAATCGCGCCGTGGTGGCCGGAGACGAAATCCATCAGGCCGAAGTCGAGCACCTGCAGCCACGGCAGGGTGGCGATGCGGTGCACGTCGCGCAGGGCGCCGTGGGTTTCGATCAGGATATGAATCGGGATTTCCCGCTCGATGCCGTGCATCGACGCCATGTGCTGGATGAAATCGATCATCTCGGCGGCGTGGGCGTATTCGGTGCTCTTCGGCAGCGTGATGTAGGCCAGCAACTCACCGACGCCGGCAACCAGAATCTCCACATCCTGCCGCCAGGCCGGGTGCGAGTAATCATGAATGCGGGCGCCGGCCATGCGGTGATGGTTGGCCTCGGTTTTCAGCACCCGCACGATCATCTCGGCATGCTCGCGTTCACGCCCGGCCGGGGCGCCGTCTTCGCAATCGCACGTCACGTTGAACACCGGGCCGAGTTTCTCCATCTGCTCCAGCGCTTTCAGGATGAGTTTTTCACTGCCGGCGAAATGCTCGCAGGCGGGAATCACCGGGAAGGGCTTTTCGCCGGCGAACAGGGCGGCGTTGGGGTGTACAGGTGTGGACATGGCGATTCCTTCTGGTTTTCTCCCTCTCCCGCGAGCGGGAGAGGGCCGGGGTGAGGGCTGTTTTGATCTTTCGGAGGTTGGTTTCCCTCTCCCCCGGCCCCTCCCCCGCTTGCGGGGGAGGGGAGAGAAGCGAGGATGTCGGGTTTTAATTTCGGCGCGGCATCAATACGGTGTAATCCAGATCGAGCACGACATTGGGGTGATATTTACCATCGACTTTCGCCTCGGCCAGTTCGGGTGGGGTCAGATTCTTCAGACCCAGCATACGCAGGCGCAGCGCACCCAGATCGGCGCGCCCGGGCAGCGCCCATTTTTCCAGCACCTGCGTCCGCGTATACAGCGTGTCGCCGGCGAACGTCGGATTGCAGTGCGTGCCGGCATTGATGGCAGCGACCAGCAACGCATTTTCCAGTCCTTCGTAACTCAGCGCACGGCAGACGGAAATGACGTGACCGCCGTACACCAGTCGCCGTCCGAAGGCCGATTCACGCATCAGATGCGCATCGAAATGCAGCCGCGCCGGGTTCTGGTAAAGGCGGGTGGCGAAGGTGTGGTCGGACTCGTCCAGCGTCATGCCGGCCGGATGGTCGATGCATTCGCCGACCTCGTAATCGTCCCAGCGCCATTCGCCGCCGGTCAGGCCGGTCTCGAATTCGCGGCAATCGAGGAAGTCCGGCACCACCAGACGCTCCGGCTTGACCCGCGCCGTCGTTTCCGGAATCAACACCGGCGGAGGCGGACGTGAGCGGTCGCGTTTCTTGACCATCACCCAGCGAATCCAGGTCAGCACCTCTTCGTCATTCTGGTTCACCGCCGTCGAACGCACCCAGACCACACCGCTGTCGCCACTGCTGTTCTGCTTCAGGCCGATCACCGTCGATTCGGCCGCCAGGCTGTCGCCGACGTAAACCGGCGCAAGCCAGCGCACATCGGCATAGCCCAGATTGGCGACCGCATTGAGGGAGATATCGGCCACGGTCTTGCCAAAGGCGAGATGGAATACCAGCATTTCGTCGAGCGGTCGTGCCGGATAGCCCAGCGCATGCGCCACCGGCGCGGCGCAGCCGATGACATGACGCGAACCGGTCAGCGCCAGATACAACGCGATGTCGCCCTCGCCCACGGTGCGCGGCGTGGCATGCACAAAGGTGCGGCCGAGATGGAAGTCTTCGAAGAAATTACCGGTGCCAGCCTTGCTCATGCGTGTCTCCTATACGGCAACATCGGGGCGCCTCGCCCCGGTTCGTCATTCCCGCGCAGGCGGGAATCCAGTCCGTTGCGGTTACTGGATTCCCGCCTGCGCGGGAATGACGGATTTGAAGTTTTCATCAGTTTCCAACTTCTCGCTTTCCATCTTCTCGATCATCGCGTGAATCATCAAGGTGCGCCGCGCCGCCTCGACATGCAGATTTTCCACCAGACGGCCTTCGACAACCGTCACGCCGCGCCCTTCGGCATTCGCTTCGGCGAATGCCGCGATGATCTTGCGCGCGCGTTCGACACTGGGCGCATGCGGGGTGAAGGCGTCGTTGGCATACTGGATCTGCAGCGGGTGGATCACCGTCTTGCCGTCGAAACCCAGGTCGCGCGCCATGCGGCAGGCATATTCGAAGGTGGGCATGTCCTTCATGTCGAGGTACACGCCATCGACGATCGGCAGGCCATGCGCCCGCGCCGCCAGCAGGCAGTGCGACATGCTGTAAAGAATCGGCAAACGGTCCGGCGTGATGCGCGCATGCAGTTCGTTGGTCAGGTCGGAGGTGCCCATCACCAGACAGCGGATGCGCTCCGATGCGCCGGCGATTTCTTCGGCGCGCAGCACCGCCAGCGGCGTTTCCAGCATCAGCATGATCGGCAGATGTTCGCCGCCGGCGGCATCCAGCGCCGCCAGCGCGGCAAGCACGTCGGCGCGACTCTGGATGCGCGGGAACAGGATCGCATCCGGCCGCAATGGCGCGATCGCGGTGAGGTCGTCCAGGCCCCAGGCGGAGTCGTGCCGGTTCACCCGCACCACCACTTCGCGCTGGCCGTAGCCGCCCTGTTGCAGCGCTTCGACGGCATTGCGGCGGGCCTCGTTCTTGCGTTCGACGAGGACGGATTCCTCCAGATCGAAGATCAGCGTATCGACGCGCAACTCACGCCCCTTGGCCAGGAAACGCGGCACGCAGGCCGGGATGTAGAGCATGGAACGGCGCGGACGGTAGTGACTCATGCGGACCTCGCGGACAAGTAGGGCGGAAAAGCCGCAAGGCGCCTTCCGCCAGAAGGTGGAACGCTCATTCGGCGGAAGGCGCCTGTCGGCTTTTCCGCCCTACATGGTTGGGCTGCGTTCATGCCGACCTCCCCGTCGCCAGCGATGGCGACAACTGCTTGCGGATGATCTTGCCGTTCTTGGTGCGCGGGAAATCGGCCGCCAGGTAGACGATCTTCGGCGCCTTGTAGCCGGCCAGATGTTCGCGGCCAAAGGCGGCCAGCTCATCGGCGGTCACGCTGGACCCCGGATGCAGCATCACATACGCCACCACCAGCACCTTGTCGGCGGCCAGTTCCTCGCCAGTTGCGGCGCAATCGGCCACCGCCGGATGCGTTTTCATCACCCGTTCGATCTCGTGCGGCGATACGCGGTAGCCGAAGGAATTGATGATGTCGTCGCGCCGGCCGAGAAACCAGATGTAGCCGTCGTCATCGAAGCGGGCGTAATCGCCGGTCAGGAACCAGCGATCCTTGAACGCCTTGCCGGTTTCCTCCGGCAGATTCCAGTAGCGCATGAACAGGCCGGGATCGTCGGCCGGCAGGCAGATCATGCCCTCCTCGCCGGCTGCGACCTCGCGCAGCGTTTCCGGGTCGAGCAAACGCACATCGTGGCCGGGTTGCGGGAAGCCGGCGGAACCGGGGCGGATCGGCCGAAACTTGTTTTCCGACAGGTAGTAGGAGACTTCCGACATGCCCACCGCTTCGTAGATTTCAACGCCGAAGCGATCCTTCCACAGGCCCAGCATCTCGTCCGACAGGTGTTCGCCGGCGCTCATGCAATGGCGCAGGGTCGGCACATCGGCGCCGGTGAATTGGGTTTTCTGGATGATCTGGCGATAGATGGTCGGCACGCCGATGAAGATCGTCGCGCTGTGCTTGGCGATCAGCCGAATCCAGCCCGCTGCATCATTTTTTCCTTCATGCACGATCACCGTCTTGCCGCGATACAGCGGGTCCATCAGGCCGGAGCCGAGTACATAGGTCCAGTTGAATTTGCCTGAATGCACGATGCGGTCGTGACCGTCTTCAGCGAAGTCGAACCAGTATTGCGCCGCCGGCTCGCGCCCGACCATCGCCCGGTGCGCGTGCAGCACGCCTTTCGGGTAGCCGGTGGTGCCGGAGGTATAGACCAGATAGGCGGGGTCGTGCGATTGGGTTTTATGCGGCGGCTCGCAGCTGCCGATTTCCTCCAGTTCGCTTTCCAGATCGCGCACCTGTATTTCCCCCTCCCCCGCAAGCGGGGGAGGG
>CAZUSF010000117.1:0-7552 GCA_964623355.1 uncultured Thiobacillus sp.
TCCGGCAACATGATGTTCAGTTCCAGCACATCGTATTCACCATGTTTTTCCAGTTGCACCTTGATCATGTCGCGGTCAACGTGGATATATTTGGCGATCACGGCGAGCAGTTCTTCCTGCAATGCGGGCAGGTAATCGGGCGAGCTGGCGTTGCGGCCGGCGCGTTCGTGGGCGAGGATGATTTGCAGGCGTTCTTTGGCGACGACGGCGGTTTTCTTGGTGTCGCCGCGCAGGTAGTCGAGCAGGTTGTCGATCAAGGACATCTCAGCGGCCTCCGAATAGTCGTTTCAGGAATCCCGCCTTTTCAGCGGTGGTAAAGCGCATCGGCACGTCGTCGCCCATGAAGCGGGCGACGACATCGCGATAGGCTTCGGCGACGTCGCTCTTTTCCAGATGGATGGCCGGGGTACCAGAGTTGGAGGCTTGCAGCACCGATTCGGATTCCGGAATCACGCCGATCAGCGGAATGCGCAGAATTTCCTGGATGTCGTCGACTGACAGCATTTCGCCGGCGGCGACGCGTTTCGGGTCGTAGCGGGTGACCAGCAAGTGTTCCTTGACCGGTTCCTGGCCTTCGACGGCACGTTTCGATTTGGCCGCGAGAATCCCAAGAATGCGGTCCGAGTCGCGTACCGAGGAGACTTCCGGGTTGGTCACCACCAGCGCTTCGTCGGCGTAATACATCGCGCTGAAGGCGCCGTGCTCGATGCCGGCGGGTGAGTCACAGACGATGCAGTCAAAGCTTGCCTTCAGCTCTTCCAGAATGCGGCCGACGGCTTCCAGGTTCAGTGCATCCTTGTCGCGCGTTTGCGAGGCGGGCAGCACATAAAGGTTGTCGCAATGCTTGTCTTTGATCAGCGCCTGTTTCAGGGTCACTTCGCCGTTGATGACATTGATGATGTCGTACACCACGCGCCGTTCGCAGCCCATGATCAGGTCCAGATTGCGCAGGCCGACGTCGAAGTCGATGACCACGGTCTTGTTGCCGCGCAGGGCAAGACCGCTGGAAAAGCTGGCGCTGGTGGTGGTCTTGCCGACGCCGCCCTTGCCCGAGGTAACTACGATGACTTTTGGCACTGTGACTTGCCCTCCGTAAAGATTTGAATTTTAACTGTAACAGGGTGTTGAAAAACGCCCCTATGCCTTCGGCTATTAACGCCCCCCACGACAAAATATCAATTCATGGCCTCAATATCAGTCTGGGAACCTGATTTCAGGGGCATTTCCGGCCCCGAACCGGGTTTTTTCCCGCATTTTGGCGAATTCCATGCGCAACTCGCCCTACGAAGTCGACTTGCACCAACCGAAGACTTCCTCGACTCGCTTACGAATCTTCAAACTAACCGCATAGCCGGCATGACGTGAGGTGCACCGGTCGATGGTACTGCCCTGCTTCTTTCGTGCCACCTGCGGTGTCGCTCCCTGTTTGCGTATCGTTTCCACGAATTCCGGTAAGTCGGACCCCTTGTCCGCGCCAAGGGTCGCCCCCGCCTTGATCACCGTTCGGGTCACCATCACCTTGGAGTCTTCACGCTTGGCAGTGCCTGTCGCATGGGTTGTATCCACATCCACCACCAGGCTGTTGCGTTTCTCCATCAAGGCATGCGCTGGTTGCGTGGCGGCGAATTACAACACCTTGTTAAAGGCACTGTTTGGGGGATCAATACTGGAAGGTCGCCTCGGTTTCCATGATGGCGCGGCTGAATTGATCGGCAATCAGGCCGACATTGAAACGAACATCACCAGCTGCTTCGGCCCTCACAACAATCTGCCATTCAACCGTTTCCTTGGGGTTGAGCAGGGGAATTGGCGCCGGGGTAATCAAGTCGTCTTGCTGGCTGACTTCACTGGCGCCGGTGCCGCTCAGGAATCGCTGGCCGGATTCCATGCTGGCGATCACCTTGACGTTGGTCAGCGGCAGCGTGCCCTGGTTCAGGACGCGAATCATGTAAACCACATCCTTGCCGACCAGAATGGGGTCTGCCAGATCGATGACTTCGAGCAATACGGCGGGAATGCCGAAAACCCGCGTTTCGCATTGGCTGCTGACACTGCCGGCGCGTTTGCCGGCTGCCGCGCTTTTGAACATCGGCTGGCCAAGCTGGGTTGGCGAAAAGGTTGCGCAAACAGACTGCTTTTCTCCCGCCGCGAGTTTTTCGAATGTCCAGGCGACTTCCTGGCTATCGCTCGTGCTGGCGGCCGGGGAAACACTTTCCAGGCTGGTGCCGGCGGGAATCGACATCAAGAGTCGTACCATTGAATCGCTCAGTTCGCCCTGGTTGGCGAGTGTGTTGCAGACGGTGATCGATTTGTGTGACGGTGACTCGGTTGGCGCTTCGCAACTCAGCGCTAGGTCGGCCATTGGGCGCGGCAGTTTCTCTTCTACCCAGAAGTTGCTGCATGCTTTCGGCGTCACGACGCGATAGCGGGTTTCACCTGAGATGAATGAAAACTCATAGGCGTCGATGGGTTTCTTGCCGGCCCAAAGCACATTGCGCAGGAGATCGACTTTGCCTTTCTTGCGTGTCGACATGGCGGGAAGGAGCGTGCCAACAGGGATGCTTAATTCGTCAATCTGTTCGTTTGCTGCGGCGTATCTGAAGTCCTCCATATCGCCCAGGTATCCGCTCATGCGCAATACCTTCTGCACGTCGTCCTGGAGAGATTCCTTCAGCAAAGTGCGGCGCAGGTCATCCGGTGTTTTCAGCGGATCGGCGAAGCGGGTCGCTGGATTGCCCAGATGAGTGGCGCGGTGAGGTTCTGCCTGGGCAATGGCGGTTAGTCCGGACCAGAACGAGAAGACCAGCAACAGCAAAACGGTATTTATGCGGTTCATCATGGGCAGTCTATTGAACGTTTTCGGGTGAACGGGTGAACGGGTGAATGGTGAAGTTTATCGCTGGAAGCAGAAAACTGAATTGTCATAAAACATGAATCCGACGCTGCAATTCACCACCATGCTCAATCATTGACGGCTTTTGAATGACCTTGGTCGTACTCCATGCAAGCCAGATTGGTCAGTACGTCGCGCAGACGTCCGACGACGCTGGCCAGCATGGTTTCGATGCTGGCTGAAGAAATGCCGGCGCTGCTGTCGCCGCGCCCGGCTGCCCAGTTCACCGACACCGCGATGGCGGCGTAGCAGATGCCGATTTCGCGTGCCAGATAGGCTTCCGGCATGCCGGTCATGCCGACCATGTCGGCTCCGTCGCGCGCCATGCGTTCGATTTCCGCCTTGGTTTCCAGGCGCGGGCCTTGCACGGCGCCGTAAACCCCGTTCGGCATGAAGTTTTCACCTGCCTGGCGCAGCGCTTGCATGCAGCGCTGGCGCATTTCCTCGCAATAGGGCCAGGTGAAATCCAGATGCGTCACCGGCTTGCCGTTGTATTCGGTGAAGCTGGTATCACGACCGTGGGTGTAGTCGATGATCTGGTCCGGCACGCAGATGTCGCCCGGCTTAAATTCAGGATGGATGCCGCCGACAGTGGCGACCGAGACGATATGACTGACCTTCTGTTCATGCAGCGCCCACAGGTTGGCGCGGTAATTCACCAGATGCGGCGGGATGGTGTGGCCGTAGCCATGGCGCGCCATGAATACGACCGGATGGCCGTCGAGATCGCCGAAGGTAAGCGGGCCTGAGGGCTCGCCAAATGGGGTGCGGATCACCTGGCGATGGGTGATCGACAGGCCGGGAAGTTTGGTCAGGCCGGAGCCGCCGATGATGCCTAGCATATGAGTTCCTTCGTAGGGTGCGCCATGCGCACCTGTTTCGGTGAAACGGTGCGTAAGACGCACCCTACCTGAGTGCGTAAATGGCCGGCAGGTTGCGCCATAGCCCGTAAGCATCCATGCCCATGCCGAAGACATAGCGGTCGGGCAGGTGCAGGCCGACAAAATCGGCGGCAATGGGTTTTTCGCGGCCAATCAGCTTGTCGGCCAGCACCGCGATTTTGACCTCGGCCGCACCGAGTTCCAGCAAGCGTGTCTTGGCGGCGGCCAGCGTATGACCCTCGTCGAGGATGTCGTCCATCAGCAGAATATTTCGGCCTTGCAGGTTCTTGCGCGGCAGCACGCTCCATTCGATCTCGCCGCCATTGGTGCCGTCGCGGTAGCGGGAGGCATGCAGGTAATCGAATTCGAGCGGAAAGCCGAGACGTGGCAGCAGCTTGCCGGCAAATACCACCGCGCCGCCCATGACACAGAGCGCAATCGGAAATTGATCCGCCATCGCGTCGGTAATCTGGCTGGCGAGGCGATCCAGCGTCAATTCGATTTCGGTTGCGCCATGCAACAGGTCGGCCTGGTTGAGCAACGTCCAGGCTTGCTTAACATCAAGGGATTCGGCGCCCATCTCAGCCTGCCAGAGTCCGTTGCCGCCGCGCCTCGTAAAGACACACCCCGGCGGAGACCGAGACGTTGAGACTTTCGACCTGGCCATACATCGGAATGCGCACCAGCAGGTCGCAGTGTTCACGCGTCAACCGGCGCATGCCGGCGCCCTCGGCACCCAGCACCAGCGCAGCAGGGCCGGAGAAATCGGCATCCATCACGCTGCCCGGCGCTTCGTCGTCGGTGCCGATGATCAGGATGTTCTGCTCCTTCAGATCGCGCAGCGTGCGGGCGAGGTTGGTCACCGTGATGTAAGGCACCGATTCCGCCGCGCCGCTGGCCGCCTTCATCGCCACCGCGCTCAATCCGGCGGCGCGATCCTTCGGCGCGATCACCGCATGTACGCCGAAGGCATCGGCGCTGCGCAGGCAGGCGCCCAGGTTGTGCGGATCGGTGACACCATCCAGCACCAGCAGAAGCGCCGGCTCGGTCAGGTCTTCCAGCACCTCGTCGATATCGCGTGCGAGTTGAATCGGATCGGCGGAAGCGACCACGCCCTGTGATTTGCCGCGCGCCATTTCCTCGACTCGCGCGCCGTCGGCCAGCACGACGCGCACATTGCGATCGGCGGCGACCTTGAGCAGATCCTTGGCGCGTTTGTCGCGCCGGGTCTGGTCGAGATAGATGACCTGGATGCTGTCGGGATGATGTCGCAGGCGGGCGATGATGGCGTGGAAGCCGTGGATCAGCATGCGTTGGCTCATCGACCCCTGCCTCCGGATTTATTGACCTTGCCGGCGGTGGCGGGGCGGGTGACGGTGGCCTGGGGTTTGGCCTGCGGTTTGGCTTTGGTTTTGTTTGGCGCAGCGGCGTGGCCAACTGACTTGCCGGCAGCCGCTTCATCGACCAGCGCAAAGTCGATGCGCGAGGATTCGATATCCACCTGAACGACGCGGATGCGCACCTTGTCGCCAAGCCGGAAGCGTTTTCCGGTGCGCTCGCCCAGCATCTGATGCCGGGTGGCGTCGAAGTGGTAATAGTCCTGGCCGAGTTCGGTGACGTGCACCAGACCTTCGACGAACACCTCGTGCAGCGCGACGAAGACGCCGAAGCTGACCACGGCGGAAATGACGCCGTCGAATTCCTCGTTGATCTTGTCCTGCATGTAGAAGCACTTCAGCCAGGCCACCACATCGCGCGTGGCATCGTCGGCGCGGCGCTCGGTCATCGAACAATGCGTGCCGACGTTTTCCCAGTTGCCCGGGTTGTAGGTCTCGTTCTTAAGGCAGGCCTTGATCGCGCGATGCACCAGCAGGTCGGGATAGCGGCGGATCGGCGAGGTGAAATGCGTGTAGGCCTCGTAAGCGAGGCCGAAGTGGCCGGCGTTCTCCGGCGTATAGACCGCCTGGCGCAGCGAACGCAGCAGCACGGTCTGCAACAACTGCTCGTCCGGCCGGCCCTTGATCTTGGCCAGAAGTTCGGCGTAATCCTTGGCATGCGGATCGTCACCGCCGGTGAGGAAGAAGCCGAATTCGGCGAGGAATTCGTGCAGCGCCTTCAGCTTCTCCGGTGTCGGGCCTTCATGCACGCGATACAGTGCCGGGTGCTTGCGCTTCTGCAGGAACTCCGAGGCGCAGACGTTGGCCGCCAGCATGCATTCCTCGATCAGCTTGTGCGCTTCATTGCGGCTCGACGGCACGATGCGTTCGATCTTGTCGTGCTCATCGAACAGCATCTTGGTTTCGACGGTCTCGAAGTCGATCGCGCCGCGCTTGCCGCGCGCCTTCAGCAACACCTTGTAGAGCTTGTGCAGGTTTTGCAGATGCGGCAGCACCCAGCCCTTGTCTTCAGGCGTCTCGCCGGCGGAGAGCCAGTCCCAGACCTGGTTGTAGGTCAGCCGTGCCTTGGAATGCATGACGCCAGGATAGAAACGGTGCTTCTTGATGTTGCCGAAGCTGGAAATCTCCATCTCGCAGACCATGCACAAGCGATCGACTTCCGGATTCAACGAGCACAGGCCGTTGGAGAGTTCCTCCGGCAGCATTGGAATCACCCGGCGCGGGAAATACACCGAATTGCCGCGATCAAACGCTTCCTTGTCGAGCGGCGCCCCGGGCTGCACATAATGTGAAACATCGGCGATGGCGACCCACAAACGGTAGCCGCGTCCTTCCGGTTTGCAATAGACGGCATCGTCGAAATCGCGCGCGTCTTCGCCGTCGATGGTGACCAGCGGCAGATCGCGGATATCTTCACGGCCATTGCCGAGGTCTTTCTTGAGTACGGACTTCGGCAGCTTCTTCGCCACTGCCGCGACTTCCGGCGGGAATTCGTTGGGCAAATTGTGCTTGCGCAGCGCGATCTCGATTTCCATGCCCGGATCGGCATAGCTGCCAAGAATCTTGATGACCCGCCCGACTGGTGGCGCGTGCTTGGTCGGCTGCTCGACGATCTCGGTCATCACCACCTGGCCGTTCGATGCGCCCAGATCGGCATGATCGGGAATCAGAATGTCCTGGCTGATGCGACGGTTTTCCGCCACCACCCATTGATAGCCGCGTTCGCGGTAAAGGCGGCCGACCAGGGATTGATTGACCCGCTGCAGCACCTCGACAATCTTGCCTTCCTTGCGGCCACGTCGATCAACGCCATGTTCGCGCACCATGACCCGGTCGCCATGCAGTACGCCGCGCATTTCTTTTTCATGGATGAACATGTCGCCCGACTTGTCGTCCGGGATGAAGAAACCGAAGCCATCATGATGGCCTTCGACGTGGCCGTTCTTGACGTCGATCTTGTCCGGCAGGCACAAGGCGCCACGCCGGTTGATGACGATCTGGCCATCGCGTTGCATCGCGCGCAGACGCACATTGAAGGCATCCATTTCGTCCGGCTCGATGCCCAGGCGTACAGCGAATTCCTCGCTATCAACCGGGCCGGCAGCTTCAGTCACCAATTGCAGGATGAATTCCCGACTTGGCATGGCCTGGCCATATTTGGCGCGTTCACGTTCCAGATGCGGGTCTTGCCAGCGCAAGGCCTTATGGCCACGCCGAGGCGAGCTGGATTTGGCGGGTGCCGGGGTCGCTGCTTCAACAGCGGTGTTTTTTACAGATGAGGTTTTTTTCGTTGACATGAATTCATTCAGATCGTTAAGATGCGCGCCTTCTTGGCCCAGGTGGCGGAATTGGTAGACGCACTAGGTTCAGGTCCTAGCGCT
>CAZUSF010000118.1:0-7552 GCA_964623355.1 uncultured Thiobacillus sp.
GTCGATGACGATTACGCCCGCCGTTGCGCCCGCAGCCTCGGTGTGCGCACCCTGGGCACCTGTGGCGTACTCATACTGGCCAAGCGTCGTGGTGTGATTGACGCCGTGGCACCCGGCTTGCGAGCGCTGACGGATGCCGGACTATGGTTATCCCCGTCGTTGATCCGGTCGGTTCTGCGTGAAGCAGGAGAAGGCTGAGCTGGCAATCGCCTGCATGATTCGCCCGCCTGAGTTCGGCCCGATCTGTGGTTTCCTTCCTCCTTCTCGACTACTCTATTCCACAAACACAACTCGCTGATTTTTCTTCATGCCCATAGTCGCCCACAACGATCTACCGACGCTGCAACGGTTACGTAGCGATGGCACCACCATCGTGCTGCCGGCCGAGCGTGCCGCCAATCAGGACATTCGCGAACTGCACATCGGCCTGCTCAACATGATGCCGGATGCGGCGCTGGAGGCCACCGAGCGCCAGTTCTTCCGGCTGGTTGGCGAGAGCAATCCGATTGCGCAGTTCTACGTGCATCCGTTCACGCTGGATGCGATTCCGCGTGGCGAGAAGGCGGCGGCGCATATCGCGAAATATTACGAGTCGTTCGACACGATCAAGGCGGAAGGCCTCGATGCGCTGATCATCACCGGCGCCAATGTCACCGGCGAGGATTTGTCGAAGGAACCGTTCTGGACGCCGCTGTCCGAGGTCATCGAATGGGCCTGGGAGAACGTCACCACCACCTTACTTTCGTGTCTGGCGACCCATGCCGTCATGCATTTCCGCTACAGCCAGCCGCGCGTGATGCAGCCGGCCAAGCGCTGGGGCGTGTTTTCGCATCGGGTGCTGGACAAGCGGCATCCGCTGGTAGCCGACGTCAACACCCGTTTCGACGTGCCGCATTCGCGCTGGAACGATGTCTCGCGCGCCCAGTTCGAGGCGGCCGGTTTGCGCGTGCTGGTGGAAAGCGAAGAGGTCGGTGTGCATCTGGCGACCAGCCATGATGGTCTACGCATGGTGTTTTTTCAGGGGCATCCGGAGTACGACACGATTTCCCTGTTGAAGGAATACAAGCGCGATGCATTGCTTTACGCGCAGGGCAAACTGAAGCGCAGCCCGCCGTTTCCCGATCATTATCTGGCCCGGCATGAGCAGGCCATCCTGCTCGAATGGCGCGCGCAACTGGCACAAGCTATCGCAGCCGGTGCGGCATTGCCGGAGTTTCCGGAAGCGCTGGTAGCGTCGAATATCGACAACACCTGGCACGATACCGGCGAAGCCGTGATCGGCAACTGGATGGGTTGCATGTATCAGGTGACGCACCGCGAACGGAGCAAACCATTCATGGATGGTATCGACCCTGATGATCCCCTGGGGATCTACTCGAATTGAACTTGCCGAGTTGAACTTGCGCATGGCGGTGCGCGGGTGTGGCACAATCCGCCGCTAATTTTTCAGCGCAGTGTCACAGACGGAGGAATCGATCGTGGCAACAGCAGCCAAAAAGTCGGTCAGCAAGCCCGCAGCGAGTAGCGCCAAGAAGCCTGCCGCGAAAGCCGTTGCGCCCGTAAAGTCGAAAACCACGCCGAAAACAGCGGCAGGCAAGGCAGTGCCTGTGCCGGCTAAAGCAACGCCTAAGGCCAAGCCGAAACCGGAAACGGTCCAGGCCGCCGCTCCCGTCAAACCGAAGGCAGTCGCGCCGAGCAAGTCGAGCGCCAAGCCCCCAGCCCGAAAACCCGAAGTTGCCGCTGCGCCCGCGAGCGTGCCGGAAAAACCACCCAAGACCATGAAAACCGCCGAAACCAAAACTCCTGTCGCCAAGCCCGCGCCCGTAAAACCCGCCAAAGTCGCTAAAGCCGCCAAGAAAATCTCCGGCATTCCGCACAATGACGCTGAACTCATGGCGATGCCCGAGTCCGACTACATGAACGACGCGCAATTGGCCTATTTCAAGGCCAAACTGACGCTGATGCGCGATGAAATCCTGGAAAACGCCCGTGAAACCGGCGAACACCTGAAAGAAAACGAGGTCTTCGCTGACCCGAACGACCGTGCCACGGTGGAAGAAGAAAACCTGCTCGAGCAGCGCGTTCGCGACCGTGAACGCAAGCTGCTGAAAAAAATCAATTCCTCGCTGGTCCGCATCGAAGCGGGCGAATATGGCTTCTGCCAGGAAACCGGCGATCCGATCGGCATACCTCGCCTGCTGGCCCGACCGACCGCCGAGTTGTCGATCGAAGCACAGGAAAAGCATGAACGTCTGGAAAAGCTCTACGCCGATTGATCCGGCATTTTTCAGCTCATTTTTGAGGTTCAAATGGCCGCAAATGCGGCCATTTTTGTGTCTGCTTCGCGGCAGACGATCAGTCAGGGATTCCCGGGCAGTGACCGCCTGAATGTAAGGAAAAGCCGATAGCGTTAAGCTTTACGACATCGAAGCAATAGGCAAGATCGAATGCAAAACTCCTGGAAAGACAACATTTATCAGCAACGCGAGCAACTGGCGCTGCTGTTGCGCGAACCGCTGGCGACGCTTTCCGAGCAATGCGCGCCGATCTGGGAAGAGCGCAACGAGTTGAACACCGTGCTCATCGCCGGGTTCAAAACCATCCCGCATTGCACCTATCTTTATTGCCTGGACACTGACGCCCAGCAAATCAGCGACAACATTACTGACCAGGGCGTGTTGCCGGGGCACTACGGTCGCGATCGCTCGCAGCGACCGTATATGAAAGAAGCCGTGCCGATCTGGGGATTTCTGCTTTCCGATGCCTACATCAGCATGGCCAAGAGACGTCCCTCGCTGACCGCTTTGCAGATCGTGCGGAGTGAAAACGGCCAGCCGCTGGGCTATCTCGGCGCCGATTTCGATCTGCGTGATCTTCCGGTTTCCTCGGCCCTGTATGAAGAGCCTGGCCACTGGCGGCAGGTAAAAGGTGATCCATCAATCCGCGGCAATGTGTTTCTACAGTGCCGCGTCGAAAGTCCGATGGATCAAAACCTGGATCAGGCATTGGCGATTCTGGAAGAACTGCTGACCCAGCGCGGCGTGTTTCAGTGCCAGATCCACTTCTCCAGCAGTCAGGCAACGATCTGGACTCTGGATGACCCGTATCGTTATCGCATCCTCGATCAGGAGGCCTTGAACGATCCCGATATCTGCCTGGTCTATCCGCCGCAAACCTATCCCGAGGATGCGGTGATTCCACAACCCGATGTGGCTCGTATCCTGGCCAGCTTGCGCTCTCTGCGCATGGCGGACGAGAACATCTATCTGCGCATGTCGTCGATTAATCTGTTCAACGGCATGGTCAGCCTGACCTTTTCCTGCGATGGCACGCACTACATGCGTTATGACGAATTCCTCGGCAAGGACGGGCCATTCTGGTTTTAGCAGCACCAAAATTCAGCCGTTTTTGTCTTACTGTCGAAATCCTGACAGGGGTGTCGAAAGCCTGTCACCGATGCCAGAAAAGCATGTCATCAAAGATTCAAATAGTCCTGATTCAATGCGCTCTGGCGCCAAGTTCACGGATTTTTGAAGACTGGCACGATTCCCGCTAAACAACTCCCACACGGTGATTCCTTCTGGTCATTGGGAGAGAAAAAATGCTTCAAAACGAGGTAAGTCAAGTGGATGTCAGTCTGATTTCAAATGATGATGGTTTAGATCGCATCGCGATTAACCTGCTTAACAACATTCTGGCGGGAGACAACTCTGCTGCATTGTTGTTGACGCCCAGCCAGGCACGTACGCTGGCAACCGAATTGATTTCTGCGGTAAATCGCGCGGAAGTAAAAAAGAGCCTCAAAACCAGCCCAAACTTATGGCGCCGCCAGGGGGAAGCCCGTCCCCGTCTGGCAACGGCGTAAAGAAACTGCGGCCTCGCGAAGCCTGAATGCAAGGCTTCCCTGGTCGTCCGGGAAATCCAGTCTCCTTGAGCCTGTTAACCAGCGTGTTAACATGTCGCGGCCGACGCTAGTCGGCCATTTTTTTGGCGTTCACGCCAAACATTTTTGCCAATTGCATGGCCATTTTTTAGATTAACGACAGGGGTTTTTCATGGCGGTCCTGGAACTCAACGAGCAGAATTTTGAAGAAGTCATCCTCAACAACGATTTTGTCGTAATCGACTTCTGGGCGCCCTGGTGTGGTCCCTGCAAAGGTTTTGCGCCGGTTTTCGAAGCAGCATCGGAAAAACATGAAGGCATTACCTTTGCCAAAGTGAATACCGAAGAACATCAGGCTTTGGCTGGGCACTTCCAGATCCGCTCGATCCCGACTCTGGTGATTTTCCGCGAGAAAGTGATCATCTATGCCCAGCCCGGCGCATTGCCTGCCAGCGGCTTCGACGACCTGATCACCCGCGCCAAAGAAGTCGACATGGCCCAGGTGCATGCCGAAATCGCGGCTGAATCCGACAAGGGTAACGCCTGATAAGGGTGGTTTCAGCGCGCCGCTGAGCGGTGCGCTGCCAAGTTGTGTTGTACTAAAAGACCTGCTGCCTGTGCTGCTCCGCCGGCTTCGATAGCGGCCTTGCGGGGCAGTTGCCAAAGTGCGTGCAATGCCACGCCAAGCTGGTCGGAAAACAACCTCGATTCATCCATCGCGGCGGCCGTGCCGTATTGCAGCAGCCATTCCGCCAGATAGGGTGTTTCTGGCCAATCCGGTCGGTCCAGATACAACACCGGAACCGCGTGCGCCGTTGCCTCGACAAAACTGCCGTAGCCCACTTTGGTGATCAGCGCATCGCTCGATGCCAGCAAATCCAGAAATGAAAAACCCGTTCGGCTGAATGAAACCCGGTCCGGGCGCGCCTCCGCCGCATCGTCAGGCCAGTCATCCGGCGTTAGCCAGACAACACCTTGAATGCGGGGTAACTGACCTTTCCCGTTGTATGCCACACCGCCAAACCCGAGCAGAACCAGTTTGCTGTCTGCCGCCAGCGCCAGCGTCCGGTTCAGTTCCGGGCGCCGATTGCATCCTGCCGCTGCAATCGGCGCGATGGCTTGCCGGCGCGCCAGCTGCGGCATCGGCATCGATGGCGTGGGCTGCAGGAACACGCCGGCCGCAGCGTAAGCCGTGTGAATTTGCTCGAAAATTCTATGCATATCCGGCATTTCGGCCAGATAGGCCTGGCTGATATCCGCCCAGTTCAACGAACACAGCGCGACACTCGGGATTCCGGCTGCCGCCGCCGCTGCGAGTGGCAAGTAGGCGACGTCGGAAAAAACCTGATCAAACCCCTGTTGCATCAGCCAATCAGCTTCATGCCTCACACGCGCCGGCCAATCGGCGTGGAATGCGTGGTACGCGGCGTGGCTGGCTGCGACATCCACCCGCATCGCATCGTGCATCAGCAGACCGACATCGGCGGATTCATGGCGATGCGTGAACGGCCCTTCAATGCGCGCGCGCAGCGCAGCCGGGCTGAGTCCGGACCAGATTGTCAACGCCAGGTCCGGTTGCTGCTTGCGCAGTGCATTCAGCACCGGCGCCGCCTGCGCAAGATGGCCGAGGCCATGCTGGCTGATCACCGCCAACAACTTCATAACGCCAGGCTTTGCTGCTGAATTTCCTTCAGCATCGACAACGACACCGGGCGCTTGCGGCTGAGGGAAAAGGTATCCAGTTGATCGACCAGCATCAGCAGAGACGGTAGATCGCGCCGGCAATGCGTCAGCAGATAACGCAGCACCTCGTCCGGCAGACGCATGCCGCGCGCATCGGCGCGCACGGTCAGCGCGGCCCGCTTGTCGGCATCGCTCAGGCCGTGCAAGCGAAATACCAATCCCTGCGCCAGCCGGGTCGCGAGGTCCGGACGCATGACGAGGTCTGGACAGGTTACCAACTGGGCCGGCGGCAACGCCCCGGTCACCAGCACCCGGCCATCACCCTCACGCGCTGCGTTGATCAGACTGAACAAGCGAATCTGATCCTCCGCATCGAGGCGCTCAACCCCATCCACCGCAACTCGCGCTAAAGGCGGTTCCGGCAGCGGCGAAAACTCAACCGCTCCGGTTGCGTGACACCAAGCCTGCAAGAGATGACTTTTGCCGGTGCCGGCTTCGCCCCAAAGATATAAAACCGGCTCCGGCGTCAGCCCGGCGGCATGCTCGCGCACCGCCGCCAGCGCCTCGGCATTGGGGCCGGGCAAATAGTTGTCGAATCCGGGCGGTGTGTCCGGGCGGATATCCAGAATCAGCTGGTTCAATATGGGAAAACTCATGGCGCGCGAGTTTACCAGCGCCATCGAGCCGATTTCGGCGCGGTGGCGCGGGTAGCGAAAACACGTCGCTGCGCAGCTTGACAGGCTCCGACGCATGCCACTAAATCCAATCACACTTAAAACGCCCCCTTCTCATGCTTGCCGCCGTGTCTATCCAACCAGAAATTCCCTTTGCCCACCCCGTCATCAACGTCCCGCCGGTGATCGAAGAAACCCTGCAACCGGGCGAACATGAAGCCCTGACAGCGCGCATCAAAACCTTGTTGGTCGAACAGGATGCGGTGCTGGTGGCGCATTACTACACGTCGGCTGCATTGCAGAGACTGGCGGAGGAAACCGGCGGCTGCGTTTCCGACTCGCTCGAAATGGCGCGTTTCGGCCATGCCGCCAAGGCGAAGACACTGATCGTGGCCGGCGTCCGCTTCATGGGCGAAACCGCCAAGATACTGAACCCGGAAAAACGCGTTCTGATGCCGGATCTGCGCGCGGAATGTTCACTCGACCTGTCCTGCCCGGCGGAAGCCTTCAGCCGTTTCTGCGACGACCATCCCGACCGTGTCGCCGTGGTCTATGCGAACACCTCGGCGGCGGTAAAAGCGCGCGCCGACTGGGTGGTGACGTCGAGCATCGCGGTCAAGGTGGCGGCGCACCTGCATGCTCAGGGCAAGAAGCTGATCTGGGCGCCGGACCGCTATCTCGGCGACTATGTACAGAAAACCACCGGCGCCGACATGCTGCTCTGGCAAGGCTCCTGCGTGGTGCATGAAAAATTCAAGGCGGACGGCATTCGGGACTTGAAAGCGCAGTACCCGGATGTGGCCGTGCTGGTGCATCCGGAATCGCCAGCCAGCGTCATCGCCCTGGCGGATGTGGTGGGTTCGACAACCCAATTGATCCGAGCGGCGGCGGAATTGCCGCAGCAAACGCTGATCGTTGCCACCGACAACGGCATTTTTCACAAGATGCAACTGGCCGCGCCCGGCAAAATGTTGCTTGAAGCGCCGACCGGCGGTGTCGGCGCCACCTGCGTGTCCTGTGCGCATTGCCCGTGGATGGCAATGAACGGGCTGAAAGGTCTGTTGCATGTGCTGGAAACCGGTACCAACGAAATCCTGATTGATCCGGCCATCGGTCGTCGCGCTGTCGTCTCGATCAACCGCATGCTCGAATTTGCCGGCCAGACCGGGATTACCATCGCCGGCATGAGCGGCGACTAGCCGCAAGCCCATCGAGCAGCAGCCTGTGATTTGTTTCACTGTTTGATATGTTCAACTATGGTTCTATCCAGCGTCATTTTTCACTGACACCCAATTTTTTTAATTCAAGGAGG
>CAZUSF010000119.1:0-1221 GCA_964623355.1 uncultured Thiobacillus sp.
CGCGTTCTACGTCGAGGGCGCGGGCGATCAGTATTTGCGCTTCCAGGCGGGCTTCTCGGCGGTCCAGGTTGAGTGCCATGGCGAGGCGAGAAGCGTGTTGAGGCAGCAATTCAGTTAGCCGCTTACCCTCTCCCCGGTCCTCCCCCGGGGGGGGAGGGGGAAAAACAGGTTGGCGGGATGGCTGCATCATTCTTCGCCGGACAGCGCTGACAGCATTTCCGTCTGATGCTCGGCTGTCAGCGCGTTGATCAGTTCGTCCAGGCCGCCTTCCATGATCGAATCGATCTTGTACAGCGTCAGGTTGATGCGGTGGTCGGTGACGCGGCCTTGCGGGAAGTTGTAGGTGCGGATGCGGTCGGAGCGGTCGCCGGTGCCGATCAGGCTTTTGCGCGTGCTGGCTTCTTTGGCGTGGGCTTCGCGTTCCTGCTGGTCTTTCAGGCGCGCCGCCAAAACCGATAGCGCTTGTGCCTTGTTCTTGTGTTGCGAGCGGTCGTCCTGGCATTCCACCACCATGCCGGTGGGCAGGTGGGTGATGCGGATGGCGGAGTCGGTCTTGTTGATGTGCTGGCCGCCGGCCCCTGAGGCGCGGAAGGTGTCGATGCGCAATTCGGCCGGGTTGATGCTGATTTCGGCGGCCGCGTCGGCTTCCGGCATCACCGCGACGGTGCAGGCGGAGGTGTGGATGCGGCCCTGGGTTTCGGTGTCCGGCACGCGCTGGACACGGTGGCCGCCGGATTCAAATTTCAGCTTCGAGTAAGCGCCATTGCCGATGATGCGGGCGATGACTTCTTTGTAGCCGCCGACTTCGCCATCGCTGGCCGACACCACTTCCACCTTCCAGCGCTGGCGTTCGGCATAGCGGGCGTACATGCGGAACAGGTCACCGGCGAACAGCGCCGATTCGTTGCCGCCGGTGCCGGCGCGGATTTCCAGGAAGATGTTGCGTTCGTCGTTGGGGTCACGCGGCAGCAGCAGAATCTGCAATTCGGCGTCAAGTGCGAGCAGTCGCTGCTTGGCGGTTTCGATTTCGTCCTGAGCGAATTCCTTCATGTCAGGGTCAGCGAGCAGGCCTTCAGCCGTATCGAGATCGGCCTGGGCTTGCTGCCAGTCGTGGTAATGCTTGACCACCGGCATCAACTCGCTGTGTTCCTGATTCAGCTTGCGGTACTGCGCCATATCGGCCGTGGCGTTCTGGTCGGCAAGCAGGCCGCTGATCTCGTC
>CAZUSF010000119.1:1321-7421 GCA_964623355.1 uncultured Thiobacillus sp.
TCCCCGTGCAGGTTGTACAGATGCGAAACCAGGCGGGCGAGTTCTTCGCGTTCGCTTTCGCCGGCCTGATTCAGCGCGTGGCTGGGATCGTGCAGCAGCTTGTTCATCAGGCAGCGGCTCATCGCTTCCAGCACCGCGGCCGGGTTTTCGCCGCGGGCCAGGGCCTTGTGCGCTTTTTCCATTTCATGCCGGCGCAGACGTTCGCCGTGGTCGCGCAATGAGCGAATCACCGGCACCGCCTGGCGGGTGTCCATCCAGTGCATGAATTCGTTGACCCGCGCCTGGATGATCGCCTCGGCTTGGGTCACCGCCGATTGCCGGCTGTCCTGACCGGCGCGGACGACTTCGCCGAGGTTGTCGACGGTGTACAGGAAAACGTCGTTGAGTTGGCCGACTTCGGTTTCGATGTCGCGCGGCACCGCCAGATCGACCATGAACATCGGCCGATGCTTGCGCTGCTTGACCGCGCGTTCAACCATGCCAAGGCCGACGATGGGCAGCGGGCTGGCCGTGGAGGTGACGACGATGTCGAAGTCGGCGAGCAGTTCCGGCAGGTTGGACAGCGCCGCCGCCTCGCCGCCGAATTTGTTGGCCAGGTCGCGGGCGCGTTCGATGGTGCGGTTGACCACCATCAGCCGGCGCGGTTTGCGCGCGGCAAAGTGGGTGGCGACCAGGTCGATCATTTCGCCGGCGCCGATGAACAACACGGCCTGATCGGCGATCGACGGGAAAATGCGTTCCGCCAGGGTGACGGCGGCGGCTGACATGGAGACCGTGCTGGAGCCGATTTCAGTCGCGGTGCGGACTTCCTTGGCGACCGAGAAGGTGCGCTGGAACAGCTTGTTGAGCAACAGGCCGAGGGTGCCGGCGTCATGTGCCTTTTCGGCGGCCTGCTTCATCTGGCCGAGAATCTGGGTCTCGCCCAGCACCATCGAATCGAGGCCGGAGGCGACGCGGAAGGCGTGATTGGCGGCTTCCTGTTGCGGCAGCAAATACAGATAGGGCTTGACGTCGCGCGGCGGCAGGCCGTGGAAGTTGGCCATCCATTCGGCGACGTTGGCGGGTTCCTGCGTGTTGCAGTAAATCTCGGTGCGGTTGCAGGTCGAAAGAATCGCCGCTTCGCGCGCAATGCGGCGAACCCCGGTCACATCGGACAGGGCTTTCGGCAGAATGTCAGGCGGAAACGCCACCCGCTCGCGGATGGAAACCGGAGCGGTATGGTGGTTGACGCCGCAGGCAAAAAGCTGCATTTCTCTAATGAATCAATGCGCTAGGGCCGCGCATTGTACGCTCACATTGAGCCGGCTGAGAGCGGCTCAGCCGAATACTCGACCGCCATGCGATGTGTCTCTCCGGCAGCGATGGTGACGACGTTTTCCAGTGCGTTAACCGATTCGACACACACCATCTGGCGCCAGCCGTCCGGACCGAAGTCGCCCATCTTGTCGGCCTTCTCTTCCCACGGTGTCCACACCACGGTGGAGCGGGAGCCGGTCTTGGCGATCTTGATGCGCCGTTCATAGGCGGGATCGACGATGTAGCAGGTGGTTTCGGTATCGACATAGACCCGGTCGACTTCGCCGCTGAAGCTGACTGCGCCGCTCTGTGTGCGACGTGTCGCCTCACCTACCTTGTCGAGGTAGGTGGTGTTCTCCAGGCCGGTGACCTGAACCGCTTCGATGTCGCTGATCTGCAAGTAAGTGTGCAGCGCCTCGCCGATCTGCACCGGGGCATCGCCCAGATTGGTCGTGTTGAGGCTGGCTTTCAGGCTCTGGCCGACGATGACGTTGAGCTCAACCCGGGTCTTGTACGGCCATTGGGCGCGGGTCTGCTCGTTTTCCAGCATGGCAAAGGTGATTTCCGTCTCGCCGCCGGGCAATGCAGCGGACTGGGTGACTTCCCACATCACGGTGCGGGCGAAACCATGGCCGGGGAAGCTCGATTCAGTGGCATGCGCGCCAAACCAGGGCCAGCACACCGGCGCACCGCCGCGAATCGATTTGCCGAGCGCGAACTTGGCGAACTTGGAGACCCAGATCACCGGTTCGACCTGATCCTTCGGACGGAAGGTGGTGATGTGCGCGCCCTGCAAACAGATGTAGGCGGTGCCGAGCGGGTTGTCGATTTCGGCAAAGATCAGGCCATTCGGGCCGTCGATGAATTTGAGTTGGTCAGCGATACCAAAGCGGGCATTGAGGTCGGCGAGGGGCATGCGGGGTCTCCGGTTGAATGAGGGTTGATTGAATCAGTGGGGAATCTGGCGGGGCGGTCAGGCGGCGAACAGCAGGATCCAGTTGGCGACGATCATGAATCCGCTGAGCAGGCTGTAGAACACGCCACCAGTCTGGTTGTTGGCGTCACAGGCTTTGCCGAGCTTGAGCATGAACACGATGTAGAGGGCGGTGGCGATGGCGTTGAACGGCAACCAGACCAGGACCTTGAACCAGATCGCGACGCTGGGGTCGGCGGTGTTGTTCCACATGCCATAGGCGAACAACAGATTGACCGCGATGGCGGCAGCGAGAAAACCGCGCCAGTTGCGGAACCGATGCAGCGGGTCCGTTTGCGGCGCTTCAGTTTCAGGGGCTTGCGGTTCAGGTGTGTTGAAAATCATGCAGGCGGGGGTCAGTACTCGGGTTGCGGTAAACGAGCGGCGAGTTCGTCCCATTGGATGATGACGCCTTCCAGCACGCCAACCGGGGTTTCACCAGAGAGTTCCTGGGTATAGGGGCGGCCGTATTCGGGTTTTCCACCCGCGCCATTGTTCAGGGTGTAAACGGTCAGCACCTTGTCGCGCGGATGCACCAGCCAATATTCGCGCACACCATGTCGTTCGTACAGCCGGAGTTTCTTTACTTGGTCATGACCCGCTGTTGACGGTGAAAGCACTTCCAGCACCCAATCAGGTGCGCCACGGATGCCGCGTTCGCTGACTTTGTTCTTGTCGCAGACAACCAGCACATCAGGTTGCACCACGGTATCGATCTGCTCATCGGCTTCGTCCGCTTTCGGCAGGCGAACGTCCACCGGCGCAATCAGCGCACGGCAGGGTTTGCCTTGCAAGGCGTTACGCAATTGGTAATACACCTCTCCTGCGATGTCCTGGTGGCTGACTGTTGGCGCCGGCGCCATCATGTAAGCCTCGCCATCGATCAGTTCATAGCGCACATCCTCCGGCCAGGTCAGGTAATCGCCGTAGGTGTGATATTCCGGGTCGCGCAGAGCCAGTCCCATGATCGCCTCCTACTTACGTTCCACCTGCGTCACATCACGTACCGCGCCGAACGCCGCGCTGGTGGTCATCGCGGCATAGGCGCGTAATGCCGGAGAAACCAGTCGATCGCGGTTGACCGGTTTCCAGGCTTGCGCGCCTTTGGCTTCCATCGCCACCCGTCGTTCCGCCAGTTCGGCGTCGGGAACTGCAAGATGGATGCGGCGATTGGGAATGTCGATTTCGATGCTGTCGCCCTCCGCAACCAGGCCGATCAAACCGCCCTCCGCCGCTTCCGGCGAAATATGGCCGATGGACAGGCCGGAAGTGCCGCCAGAGAAACGGCCATCGGTGATCAACGCGCAATCCTTGCCCAGCCCCTTCGATTTCAGATACGAGGTGGGATAGAGCATTTCCTGCATGCCAGGGCCGCCGCGCGGGCCTTCGTAACGAATCACCAGCACGTCGCCAGGTTGAATCTTGTCGCCCAGAATCGCCTCCACGGCGGCATCTTGCGATTCGAAAATGCGCGCCGGGCCGCGAAACACCCGTAGCGTGGAAGTAGGTACGCTGGTGGTGTAACGCAGTTGTTCCACCTCGTACATGCTCTCGTCGATGCCAGCGGTCTTCACGATGCAGCCGTCCAGCGCCAGATTGCCGTACAACACGGCGAGGCCGCCATCCTGTGAATAGGCGTGCGTCTTGTCGCGGATGCAGCCATTGGCGCGATCCAGATCGAGTTCCGGGAAACGGCGATTCTGCGAAAACGCGACTTGCGTCGGTACGCCACCGGGCGCGGCCTTGAAGAAGTCGAATACGGAAACGTCGTGCGCCTGCATCACATCCCATGTGGAGAGTGCGCCGCCCATCGTGCGGCTGTGCACGGTGCCGCATTCGCGGTGAATCAGGCCGGCGCGGTCGAGTTCGCCCAGAATCGCCATGACACCGCCGGCGCGATGCACGTCTTCCATGTGATACAGCTGGGTGCTGGGCGCGACCTTGGCCAGGTTGGGCACTTTGCGCGACAGCCGGTCGATGTCCTTCATGGTGAAATTGACGCCGGCTTCATGCGCCGCAGCCAGAAGATGCAACACGGTATTGGTCGAACCGCCCATGGCAACATCCAGGCAAACGGCGTTCTCGAATGCCTCGAAAGTGGCGATGCCGCGCGGCAGAACCGATGCGTCGTCCTTCTCGTAATAACGTTTGGCCAGATCAACCACCAGGCGACCCGCACGCAGGAACAGCTCCTTGCGATCGGCATGCGTCGCCAGCAGCGAACCGTTACCGGGCAGGCTCAAGCCCAGCGCTTCGGTCAGGCAATTCATTGAATTGGCGGTGAACATGCCGGAACAGGAACCGCAGGTCGGGCAGGCGGAACGCTCGGTGGCTTCGACTTCTTCGTCAGATCGGCTGGCGTCGGCGGCTTGCACCATGGCATCAACCAGATCCAGCTTGATCGTCTTGTTGTTCCAGATCACCTTGCCGGCTTCCATCGGGCCACCGGAAACGAACACGGTCGGGATGTTCAGGCGCAGCGCGGCGTTGAGCATGCCGGGCGTGATCTTGTCGCAATTGGAAATGCACACCAGCGCATCGGCGCAGTGCGCGTTGACCATGTATTCGACAGAATCGGCGATCAAGTCACGCGACGGCAGCGAATACAGCATGCCGCCATGGCCCATCGCGATGCCGTCATCCACCGCGATGGTATTGAATTCCTTTGCCACCCCGCCGGCCGCCTCGATCTCGCGCGCCACCAGTTGCCCCATGTCCTTCAAATGCACATGACCGGGTACAAACTGGGTAAACGAGTTGGCAATGGCGATGATCGGCTTGTTGAAATCGCCGTCTTTCATGCCGGTGGCGCGCCACAAAGCGCGGGCGCCAGCCATGTTGCGGCCATGCGTGGTGGTGCGGGAACGGTATTCGGGCATTGGATTCAACCTTGGGTCACTATAATCAGCGGCATTTTAGCCCAGCTCTTGCTGGCTCACCTGTTCAGGTCCGTACCATGCTCGTGCATCCTCAAATTGATCCCGTCGCCATCGCCATCGGCCCGCTTGCCGTGCACTGGTATGGCTTGATGTATGTCTGCGCCTTCGCCGCCTTCATCCTGCTCGGCCGCTGGCGCGTCCGTACCCGGCCCGAGACTGGCTGGAGCGCGCAGGAACTTGACGACCTGCTGTTCTGGGGCGTGCTTGGCGTGATCATCGGTGGCCGTCTCGGCCAAGTCCTTTTCTACGAACCGGCTTATTACTTGCGCAACCCGACGGAAATTTTCGCCGTCTGGAAAGGCGGCATGTCATTCCACGGTGGCCTCATCGGCGTGCTGCTCGCACTCGCCTGGTATGGCCGAAGAAGCGGACGCAGCTTTCTCGAAGTGGGCGATTTCGTCGGCCCGCTGGTGCCGCTCGGCCTGATGTTCGGCCGCATCGGCAACTTCATCAACGGCGAACTCTGGGGCCGCGCCGCCGATCCCAGCCTGCCCTGGGCGATGGTCTTCCCGCACGTGGACAACATTCCGCGCCACCCATCACAGCTTTATCAGGCCGGCATGGAAGGTCTGCTGTTCTTCCTGCTGCTCTGGTGGTATTCGTCGCGCCCCCGCCCGGTAGGCGCGGTCTCCGGCGCATTCCTGATCGGCTACGGCGTATTCCGCAGCCTGGGTGAATTCTTCCGCACCCCAGACGCCGGCATCTTCGGACAATCCGACATCATCAGCATGGGCCAATGGCTTTCTCTACCGATGGTCCTGATTGGTATCTGGCTGATCTGGCGAGCTCACCAGCAGAGTAGATCGTCTATTCTCTAAAAGGCTTTTTTGCTATATTCCGCGCCTCGTGTGGGGGGGTAGCTCAGCTGGGAGAGCGCCGCGTTCGCAATGCG
>CAZUSF010000120.1:0-6103 GCA_964623355.1 uncultured Thiobacillus sp.
CCGTTCAGCCAGACTTCCCAGCCCAGGCCCCAGGCGCCCAGCGTCGG
This sequence comes from uncultured Thiobacillus sp., assembly GCA_964623355.1. Classification (GTDB taxonomy): domain Bacteria; phylum Pseudomonadota; class Gammaproteobacteria; order Burkholderiales; family Thiobacillaceae; genus PFJX01. Next base: position 48 of record CAZUSF010000120.1, read on the forward strand.
GTTTTCCCAGTCGTCCTCGACGAAACGGATGTCGTTCTGCTTCAGGTCAAATCCGAGCGCTTCGAGCGAACCCAGATACAACTCCAGGATGTTTTCCGGCGCCGGTTTCAGCACTACCTGAAACTGGTAGTAGTGCTGCAAACGGTTCGGGTTTTCGCCGTAGCGACCATCCTTCGGCCGCCGCGACGGCTGCACGTAGGCGGCTTTCCACGGTTCCGGCCCGAGCGAGCGCAGAAACGTGGCGGTATGGCTGGTACCGGCGCCGACTTCTAAATCGTAGGGTTGCAGCAAGGTGCAGCCCTGGTCGCCCCAGAATTTCTGGAGCGTGAGAATGATGTCCTGGAAAGCGGGCATGGTCATGGAAGGCATTGAAAAGAGCGCGAATTCTAACCGTTCAGTTCCGCCGGATACGACCCGCGCCGGTTTCCCTTGCTCGCCGATGTCATTGCCCTGGGGTTTGCAATGGGTTTGTCCAAACCCAGCCAGAAGACTAAATTGGACAGACGTGTCTTTTGATCGGCAAGTCAGGGCGATGTCCTGACCTGCTGACCATAACTGGAGAAAGCAATGCCACACCCCCGGCCCTGTTTGTTTCGGCTCCCGCTTTGGCGTTTTTTGAGTCTGTTGTTTGTCTGCCTGCTTGCCCAGCCCGCTCTGGGCGCAGCGTTGAAACCGGATAGAACTGAAATCGGAATCGGCGATGAAGTCATCGTGCGGATCGTCGACAAGCCGTTCATCGCCGTGGTGACCCATTGGTCTGCCGACGCGATGCTGGAGTTGTTGAAGGAAAATTCGGATCAGGCCCGGCTGAAGGGCGTGCAGGCAGGCGAAGCGACGGTCAAGGTCAAGATCAACGGCAAAACCTACAGGACCGTGATCAGGGTCAACAGCAGTGACAACCGCAGTGACAGCAAGGCCAAGCCGGGGGTGGTCAAGAATGCCCCCGCCCAGGACAAACTCGGCCAGGACAAGCTCGATCCGGCCGAGATGCGGCGCATCGGCGACCTGCTCAAGCGTTACGAGGCGGAACTGGGCGGCATCCGCGAACTGTTCGGACGCGGCGCCAACGAAGCCGACAAACCGACGCTGGGTGAACAGAGCGAGCGCAGGCTGCAACAGACCAGCGCAGCCTTCCTGCGCGACCTGGCCGACATGGGCCTGGGCCTGAGCGATCTGCAGAAATTCAAGGACAGCTACAAGATCGCCGGCGGCGGCGGGCATCCGCTGTTTCCCGGCCAGGGCGCCTGGGACGATGGCTTCCTCGCCACCGAACGGGCGCTGATGTTCGGCCGCGCCAGCCTGGTGCAGCAGTTGTGGCTGGAAACCCTGCAGGACACCTTCAAACAGAATCCCGATGCCGCCGTGCTGGGCGAGATCGACATCGGCTCGTGGGTGAAGATGCAGCTCTCCGGCCTGGGTTTCGAGGCCGACATCGACTTTTCCAGCGTCTCGATCGACCCTGATCTGAACCGCTGGATCGTCGACCGCTTCCAGGACAAGCTGACCCAGCGCACCGGCCAGGACATGATGCGCGCCGATACCCTGCTCACCCCCCACAACCAGGCTACCCCGGACGTGTTCATCGGCGACTGGGGCAAGACCTTCGCCGAACTGGACATGCTCAAGCGGTCGAAATGGAAACTGATCAAGGTCGAGAAGAATGCCGACGGCAGCCTGGCGCTCGACGCCAACGGCCAGCCCAGGATACGCATGGTCGAGAAGCCCGGCGCGCAGTTGTTCTGGGAAGTCGCGCTGCGCAAACTGGAGGCCGGCCAGTACAAGGATGTGGCGCCCGAGGTGGATTACCCGAAGATGGACCTGACCAAGGAGCCGATGCTGTCGCTGGAAATGCTGCGCCACGGCATCCACGACATCGAGCACGGTCCCTATAGCCGCGGCCAGAAGCTGATCAAGATGCTGAAGTACGCCGAGCGCAGTTATTTCATGAGCAAGAAGGCGATCGCCGGCAGCGGCTTCAACCCGTACAGCGAAAACAACCCGGCGCTGGCCCGGTTCGCCGAACAGATCATCGCCCACAAGAACAACCCGGAAAAAGTGGCGGCGCTACTCGAAGCGCTGGCAGGCGAGGAAATTACCGCCGACAACGTCGATGCGGTCACCGACCGGCTGACCCAGCAGGCCAAGATCGCGATGCACGACAACGCCGCCCGGGCGCTGGCCTTCCGCCTCAATACGGTAGCCGGTATCAAGCAGGACGCTGCGCGCCAGGCCGCGCTCGACAAACTCTGGCAAGACCTGGACACCGAACTGCGCACATTCCGCGACAGCGCCGGCCAGCCGCCGGAAATCATGCGCCAGGCCCTGGAGCTGACCCGGGATGTGCGCGATGGCAAACTGCCGCCGGCCGAGCTCGAAGCCCGTGCCAAGGAACTGCACAGCCTGCTGAGCGAGTCCTACAAGCTGTCCGATTCGGTGATCGAACGCGTCATGATGTCCGACAGCTATCTCAAGCTGAAAGGCTATCTGCGCAAACTCGGCTGGGCCGACCAGGCAATCGACAATTTCGTCGAGCAATCCCGCCGCAAATATCCGAATGGCGCCAAGGTCTACGACGCCGTGCAGCAGCTCAACCAGCAATTGAACAAGACCACCGCCGGCTCCGGCCTGATGAAGACGATGGATTGGGCGGACAACGCGTTCTCCGTCTACGACGCCTATCTCGACAGCAAGGATGCCAGCGAAGCCCTGTGGAACGCCTCGCTGGCGATGGGCCGCATCGGCCTGCAGGAGAAATTCCCCAGCCTGCAGATTCCGCTGGCGGTGTATGACAGCCTGCGCAGCGGTTCGCCGAAGCCGCTCGGCATGGCGGTGGTGTTCGTCTATTTCCCGTTCGTCGGTCAGACCTACATGGTCAGTCAGCAATTGCAGCGCGCCGATGTGGCGATCCGCGACGCCGAGTTCTACGCCGCGATGAACCGCATCCTGGACATCACCGAATTCGACACCCAGGGCCGCATCACCGGCTTCAGCCTGCGCAACCTGATCGGCAAGGAAATCGACAGCGCGTCGATTCCGCCCGGCAACCGGCAGGCGATAGTCGATTTGTTCACGCGTGCCGACAGCACCTTCTTCACCTCGCCCAACTTCCGCTATTGGGCGTCGCTGGCGCCCAGGCAGGACGACAAGTTCGGCCGCTACGAAGACAAGCTGTCGAAACTGCGTCGCTTCTTCGCCCACAGCGAAGACGTGCGCTATGCCACGACGATGCTGGAACAGTTCAAGGCCAAGGCCGACAAGACGCCGAACGACGGCTACGCCGGCGAGCGCGCGGCGGCACTGCAAAAAATGGAAGACAACCTGAACCAGACAATCTGGCTGGCAATGGCGGACATGCTGGAATCGGCGGCCAGGTCGGTGTATTCACCGGAACTTGAAGCCCGCATCCGCAAGATCGAGTCCGACCTCGGTCTGGGCGACGCTGATCTCGGCAAGAGCAAGGGCCTACTGGCGAAAGTCCGGTTCGAGATTCGTCAGAATTCGAGTTTCTGGACCGGCGAAAACCCCTATGCCGTCGGCCTGCTGTTCGACAAATATCTGAAGGCTTACGAGCGCGTCGACAATCTGCGCAAGCAGATCATTCTGGATACCTGGCATGCCGCCGGCGCGGACTATGTCGCGGTGCAAACCCGGCCAATGAAGAACCTGCTTCTCGGTAGCGCTACGGCCGCGCCCCGCCTGTCCGGCGACCCGGTCACCGATGTGACGCTGGCCGAGACGACACTGAAGGCGCACCAACGCCGCAACGAATTGATGCGCCGCGAACTGGCCGGCGCGCTGCAACGCCCGGTGGATGACGCGAAGGACAAGGCGCACCTGAAACAACTCGGTCAATACGCGTTCGAGTGGGAACACCTGCTCGATGATTGCGGCGAACGCTCGGCCAGCCAATGCGCGCCGGAGATACAGGCCGCGCTCGGTGTGCGCAGCCGCGCCTACAAGGATTATCTGGCGCAACTGGCGCTGGCGGGCCAGACGGTGCAACTCGAAATCGTCGGTCCCGGCGAGCTCAAGCTGGGCGACAGCGCCAGCTTCAGCGCCCGCATCGTCAAGGCGGAAGACCGCGCCCGCGCCAATCTCAAGCTGCACTGGAGTCTGGATGGCGTAGCCGCCGGGAGTGCTGAAAAATACACCTTGAAGGCAGATCGGGCGCGGATCTACACGCTCGGCCTCAGCGCCGTGATCAAGGATGGCAAGGCTGAGAAAAAAATCGGCGAGACCTCGCGCAGCATCACGGTGACCCAGGCGGAGCAGAAAACCGATGCCAAGCTGGCGCCGTTCATCGCGGCGGCAGTCGCCGCGCACGACTGGAAACGCCTGGTCGATCGCCTCGACGCCGAGAAGAACAGCGATCTGAAGATGAAGAACGTGGTCGCCTGGCAGGCCAACATGGAAGCCCTGAGCGACGCGCTGAAAACCCTTAAGAACGCGCGCATCGACTGGGCGCTGGCCTGGCGGCCGTATATCGACGCGCTGGATCACATCGACTCGGTCGTCTGGGACAAGCTGATGCAGCAAGTCGAAAACCAGCGTAACGAAGTTGAACGGCGCTGCTGGGATGGCAGCAATCCGAACGAGGACACGAAAAAACGCACCGAGCGCTGCCAGAACGAAGGCCGGAAGTTTGAGGCCAGTTGCGTCGGCACCTGGCCGGCGCAGCATTGGGAAGAAGTGAAACTGATCAGCACGACCAAACGCGAACTCGGCGACGCCGTGCATCTGCTGCACAGCGCCGGCTTCGGCGGCTATCGCGCCTGGTTCGAGTCGGTGGAGAAGCTGAGCGAAAAATACAAACTGCCCTTCCCCTACCCGAAACCGGTCACGCCGCGCCTGAAATACAACCTGAGCTGCGCCAGCGTGGCGCCGCCCGCCGGCAAAAAACCCGCAGCGGAAGTGGCCCAGCTCAAGGTCGTCGTGCCGGCGCCAACGGCCAGCGTTGCCTTCGGCAAATCGGTCACCCTCAATGCCAGCGCCAGCGGCGGCAAGCCACCCTATCGCTTTACCTGGTCAAGCGGTGGCAGCGGCGCGCGAGTCGCCGTGACACCGCGCTGGGCGGGTGAATGGACAGTCAGCGTCACCGCCACCGATGCCGACGGCAAGACCGGCGAAGGCAGCGCCACGCTGCAGGTCAGTCCGGCGCGGGTGAAGCTGAAAGGCACCAAGCCGACGGTGTTCTATGGCAGTCGCTCAACCCTGGCGCTGCCGGGCAGCGAACCGGTCGTCGCAGTCGATCCCTGCAAAGGACGTAAACCCGGCAACAACCCGTTCGACGAATGCGCCAAGGTCGAGATCGACCCCTGCGCCACGCCAGGCAATCCGTTCTGTGTCGATACCAGCCATTCCGGCAGCGTCAATTATTCGGGCGGACGCGCCGGCGGTGGCAACCCGCCGCCGAGCAACCGACCCGCCGCAGACGGCCAGCAGCAGCAATACATCGCCAATCCGGCGCAGGAGTTCGCCACGCCGCCGGTTGAAACCGGCAGGCAGATCGTCTGGCAATCCGAACCGTTGGTCACTTTCACGCCACCGATCAGCAGCGACGGCAAAACCCAGATCACCTACGACCGCATGAACGAGGTCAAGCTGTGGTGCGAAATCCAGGAAAAGATCGAAGGCAGCTTCCAGACCGTGGGCGAATGCGACCAGGAAACGGTCAAGGTCATCGCGCCGAAATTCAACCTGGTGTTCTCGCCGGCAGAGGGACAGGGCCGCATCGGCCAGGAAATCAATGCCAGCATCAGCAGCCAGCCCGGCATCGCCGACAGCCTGGTCGATTTCCGCTGGATTGATCCGCCGACCTCGAACCGCACGCAGCGCGCCAGCAATGCGCGGGAGATCAGTTTCAAGTCGAAAGATGCCAAGCCAGTGGTGCTGAAGACGGTGGCGCGGGTGCCTTATCACGGCGACGAAATTGGCGAGATCAGCGCCACCTACACCGGCCAGATCTATCAGATCAAAGTCACGGCGGTGGAACCCGGCACGCGGCCGATGATGTGGGACACGAAGAAAGGCGGCCTGGTGCCGGTGCCGAAAGGCGC
>CAZUSF010000120.1:6203-7414 GCA_964623355.1 uncultured Thiobacillus sp.
GGCAAACCGCCTTACACCTACGTCTGGCAAGGCGCCACCGGCCAGGGTACGCAAGCCGTCGCGACGCCGACCAAGATCGGCCAGCACAAGGTCGGCCTCAGCGTGCGCGACAGCCTGGGCAAGACCGGCAGCGCCAGCCTGATGCTGGAGGTGCGGGAAACCCCAGCTGCTATGCCGCAGTCGGGTAACCCGGCGGCGGCGATTCTCGGCACCTGGGCGCTGGACGCCAACAAGTGGATCGGCAAGCTGGAGATTACTCAAACCAATGGCCAATCCAGCAGCAGTGCGGCGCTCGCCGGCCGCATGTGGTACGACGCCAAACAGAAATGGGAAACGCTGCGCGACGTTCAGTTCGACGGCCGCACGCTCAGCTTTACGCGGCCGATCTCGAGCGCCACCCAGCGTTACACCGGCAGCCTGGCGGGCAACAAGTTGAGCGGCAAATTCAGCCAGGAAAACACCAGCACCCTGTTCTCCTGGTCAGCCAATCTGACCAGCAAGGGTCAGCCCGCTGCGGGGACTTCTGATTCCGCACAAAGCGTCGCGGGCAAGTGGAAGACCACTGAAGGCGAACTGACCCTGAACCAGTCCGGCAACCAGATCACCGGCAAGTACACCAATGATGGCGGTGAAATCGTCGGCGAGATGCGTGGCAACGTGCTGGAAGGGTTCTGGATCGAAAACGGCTCCAGCCAGCGCTGCGCCAACCCGAAGAACGGCCGCCATCACTGGGGCCGCATCCGCTGGAGCTTCGAGGCCGACAAATTCGCCGGCGCCTGGAGTTACTGCGACACCCCGCCGCCGGAAAAAAGCAATAACTGGAACGGTGATCGCATTGGCCAGGCACCCGCTCCGGCCAGAACCAGTGGCGAATCCAGCGGCTCGACCGCCAAACCCGCCGGTAGCACCACGACGACGCAAAAGCCGGACCTGCTGGAACAGGTAGAAGACATCAAGAAATCATGGAACGAACTGAAAGACCTGTTCAAAAATTAAACCAGCGACCGGACCAGGGTGGCGTGGTCCGGCATCGGCGCGGCGCAGCGCGGGCAGTGCGCGGCAGTCCGCTCGACGACCTCGCCGCAAACGATGCAGGCCCGCGACTGCCCGGCAAGACTCTGCTTTTCAGGCCAGTCGAAGCCGGCGACCTTGAACACGCTGTCGCCCACGTTGAAGTAATCGAACAGGGCGGCGGAGACGGGTATCTGAAG
>CAZUSF010000121.1:0-7402 GCA_964623355.1 uncultured Thiobacillus sp.
CCGCTGGCCGATTTGCAGACCGAAGGCTTCAACCGCGTATTCATCGCGCTGCATGGACGCGGCGGCGAGGATGGCACACTGCAAGGTGCGTTGACCCTGATGAACCTGCCGTTTACCGGCAGCGGCGTGCTGGCTTCCGCGCTGGCAATGGACAAATGGCGCAGCAAACTGGTCTGGCAAGCTCTCGGCCTGCCGATTCCGGACTACGCCATGCTGACAGCCGACTCGGATTTCAACGCAGTGGTGGCGCAGCTTGGCTTGCCGCTGTTTGTCAAACCGGCGCGCGAAGGGTCGAGCATCGGCATCGTCAAGGTCAAAACGGCGGCCGAACTGCCGGCGGCGTATCAGGAAGCCGCCAGACATGACAGCCTGGTACTGGCGGAACGGGCGATGACCGGCGGCGAATTCACGGTCGCCATCCTGGGCAGCGAAGGCACGCAAAACCCGCTTCGTGCGCTTCCGTCAATCCGCATCGTGCCGGCAACCGAGTTCTACGACTACGAGGCGAAATACTTCCGCGACGACACCCGCTATCTGTGTCCGAGCGGTTTGGACGAGGCCGCCGAAGCCCAAATGCGGCAACTCGCGGTGCGCGGTTATCAAGCCCTGGGCTGTCGCGGCTGGGCGCGCATCGACTTCCTGCTCGATGCCGATGGCGCGCCCTATCTGCTGGAAGCCAATACCGCGCCCGGCATGACCAGTCACAGCCTGGCGCCGATGGCGGCAAGGGTCGATGGCCTGGAATTCGCCGATTTGTGCGTCCGGATTCTGGAGATGTGCGATGTCGGCTAAACAAAACAGGGCACAGCATGTGGAATAACCCGGACCTCCTCAACCGGATCAGCGGCCTGGTTGTGCTGGCCAGCGTGCTGTTCGCGCTGTGGATCGTCGGCCGCGCGGCGCTGGAAGCGGCGTTCCCATTCCGCCAGGTCAGCGTGCTCGGCGCCAACCATGCAGATACCCGTATCGAAGCGAAAAAACTGGCCGGCACGCTCGCCGGCGGCTTCTTCTCGATGAACCTGCATCAGGTGCATGCCGATTTCGAGAAGCTGCCCTGGGTGCGCCAGGCTCAGATTCGCCGCCTGTGGCCTGGTCGACTGGTGATCGAGTTGACCGAACACCAGGCCGCAGCCGCCTGGAATGACCGCGCCACGCTGGATACACATGGCGACATTTTCCCGGTGCTGCCCTGGACCGGCTTGCCGCGCATCTATGCGCCAGAAGGCATGCAGCACGAACTGGCGCGGCGTTATGGTGAATTTGCCGCACTGGTGAAGCCGATCGATGCGCAGGTCGAACAGATCGTGGTCAGCGCGCGCCTGTCGTGGCGGGTGCGCCTGACGGGCGGCATCAGCATCGAACTCGGCCGCGAGAAATTGAATGAACGGCTGGCCCGCTTCACCCGCTTTTATCCCCAGGCGGTGGCTGCGGTCGGCCCGATCCAGCGCGTCGACATGCGGTATCCGAACGGCTTTGCGGGCGAACCGCAGCATCCGGTGCCGCGCAAACCAGAAACCCGGCCAGCCAACGCGGCATGAACACAGATGAAAAAAATGACTGAAAGCAAAGACCTGATCGTCGGCCTTGATATCGGCACCTCGAAGATCGTCGCCCTGGTGGGCGAAGCGATGCCGGAGGGCGGCATCAACATCATCGGCATGGGCCAGGCGCCATCACGCGGCCTGAAGAAGGGCGTCGTGGTGAACATCGAAGCCACCGTGTCGGCGATCCAGCGCGCACTCGAAGAGGCCGAGCTGATGGCCAACTGCAAGATTACCCAGGTCTATACCGGCATCGCCGGCAGCCACATCAAGGCGCAGAACTCGAGCGGCATGCTGCCGATCCGCGATCGCGAAGTGTCGCAGGCGGATGTCGATCAGGTCATCGGTATCGCCCGCGCGTTGAACATTCCGGCTGATCAGCAAGTGCTGCACGTGTTGCCGCAGGAATTCATCATCGATGGCCAGGACGGTGTGCGTGAGCCACTCGGCATGTCCGGCGTGCGCCTGGAAGTGAAGGTCCACATCGTCACCGGCGCGGTGTCGGCGGCGCAGAACATCGTCAAGTGCGTCCGCCGCTGCGGCCTGGAAGTGCGCGATCTGGTACTGCAGCCGCTGGCTTCCAGCTACGCGGTGTTGAACGACGACGAGAAGGATCTCGGTGTCTGCATCGTCGATATCGGCGGTGGCACCACCGACATCGCGGTGTTCACCCGCGGCGCGATCCAGCATGTGGCAGTGATTCCGATCGCCGGTGACCAGATCACCAACGACATTGCGCAAACCCTGCGCACACCGACACGGGAAGCGGAAGACCTGAAGATTCAGCACGGCATCGCGCTGCGTCAGATGGCCGATCCGAAGGAAATGATCGAGGTGCCCGGCATCGGCGATCGCGGCCCGCGCATGCTCTCCAAGCAATTGCTGTCGGAAGTCATCGAGCCGCGTGTCGAGGAACTGTACAGCCTGGTGCAGGCAGAACTGCGCCGCAGCGGTTTCGAGGAGCAGATCTCCTCCGGCCTGGTGCTCACCGGCGGTTCCAGCCTGATGCACGGCATGGTGGAACTGGCCGAAGAAGTGTTCCACATGCCGGTGCGCATCGGCCTGCCCGAGTACATCGGCGGCTTTTCCGAACGGGTGCGCAACCCGCGCTTCGCAACCAGCGTCGGCCTGCTGCTGGCTGGCCTGGAAAAACATGAAATCGATCAGGCGGCGCGGATTCAGGGCGCCAGCTTCAGCCAGATCCTGGAACGAATGAAGGCATGGTTCAAACAGAATTTTTAGGGGTTTTTCTTGAATACCGGGGTGGGCTCGGTGTTTTTTCGCTGTATGTGTGTCAATGAAGGAGGGATGGAAAATGCTTTTCGAACTGGAAGATATGCAAAGTCAGGATGCCGTGATCAAGGTCATCGGTGTGGGTGGTTGTGGCGGTAATGCTATCGATCACATGATCAATCGGGGCATGACCGGGGTGGAGTTCATCACCATCAATACCGATGCCCAGGCGTTGCGCCGCAACAAGGCCGGCGTGCAGTTGCAGATCGGCAATTCTGCGACCAAGGGTCTAGGCGCTGGCGGCAAATGGGAAGTCGGCCGTGAAGCGGCACTGGAAGATCGCGAGCGCATCGCGGAACTGATCGACGGCGCCGACATGCTGTTCATCGCCGCCGGTATGGGCGGTGGCACCGGCACTGGCGCCGCACCGGTGGTGGCGGAAGTGGCCAAGGACCTGGGCATCCTGGCGGTGGCCGTGGTGACCAAGCCGTTCAGCTTCGAAGGCAAGCGCATGCGCTCCGCCGAAACCGGTCTGAAGTCGCTGTCCGAGCATGTAGACAGCCTGATCGTGATCCCGAACGAGAAGCTGATCGCCGTCATGGGCGGCAACGCCAAACTGACCGATGCGTTCATCGCCGCCAACGACGTGCTGCATAACGCGGTGTCGGGCATTTCCGAAATCATCAGCAAGCCGGGCATGATCAACGTCGACTTCGCCGATGTGAAGACGGTGATGAGCGAGATCGGCATGGCGATGATGGGTTCCGCCGACGCCAGTGGCGAAGATCGCGCCCGGGCAGCCGCCGAAGCCGCCGTCGCCAGCCCGTTGCTGGAGAACATCGACCTCAAGGGTGCGCGCGGCGTGCTGGTCAACATCACGTCGGATGACAGCCTGACGATGCAGGAATACTACGAAGTGATGAACACCATCCAGAGCTTCGCCGCCGAGGAAGCCACGGTCATCGTCGGTACTTCGTTCGACGAGGCGATGGGTTCCAGCCTGCGTGTCACCATGGTCGCCACCGGCCTGGGCAATCCGGTACGCGGCGTTGCAAAGCCGCCGATCATCCGCATCGTCGAGCCGATTCAGACCCAGATGACCGGCACCGACGGCCCGACCGGCTTTGGCGGCTACGACGCCAACAGCAACTACGACACGCCGACCGCCATCCGTTCACGGCGCAATCAGGCTGCCGTGGAGATGGCGCAAAGCGCGGGCATCGATACGCTGGACATTCCGGCTTTCCTGCGCAAGCAGGCGGATTGAGGCGGATTGGGCCAACAACGAGTCGGCTAGCCTGAGGGAATATTTCTCTCGGCCTGTCGCCGTGCTGCCACGTCGCTGCAATCGCTTCACCGGGAACGATCCCGGGCGGATCCCCCTCCTTTCCGCCCGGGATAGAATCCCATATTCTTCAATGGGTTAGCAAACAACGATCATGATCGCGCAACGCACAGTCAAAACCCAGATTCACACTACCGGCGTCGGTCTGCATACCGGCGAGCGGGTGAATCTGACGCTGCGCCCGGCGCCGGCAGAAACCGGCATTGTGTTTCGTCGTATCGACCTGCCAGCGCCAGCCGATTTCCAGGTTGCGCCGGATCGCGTCACCGATACCCGTCTCTGCTCGGCGCTCGAAGGCAATGGCGCGAAAGTGGCCACGGTGGAACATCTGATGTCGGCACTGGCCGGCCTCGGTATCGATAACGTTTTCATCGACATCGATGGTCCGGAAGTCCCCATCCTGGACGGCTCCGCCGCACCCTGGGTGTATCTGGTGCAAGCGGCCGGCATCGAAACCCTGAACGCACCCAAGCGCTTCATGCGCGTGCTGAAAACCGTGCGCATCGAAGAAGGTGAAGGCGCCAACCATAAATGGGCGCAATTCGACCCGCTTGAAGGTTGCACGCTGTCGTTCAGCATCGACTTCGACCATCCGGTGTTCCGCAATTCGGCGAAGGAAATGCATATCGACCTGACCCGCGAGTCCTACGTCAAGGAAGTCAGCCGGGCGCGCACATTCGGCTTCATGAATGAAGTGGAATATCTGCGCAGCAAAGGTTTGGCGCTTGGCGGTACGCTGGATAACGCCATCGTGATGGACGAGTTCCGCGTCCTCAACAATGACGGCCTGCGCTATGCCGACGAGTTCGTCAAACACAAGGTGCTGGATGCGGTGGGCGATCTTTACCTCACCGGCCACCCGATCCTCGGCGCTTTCACCGCCTATAAATCCGGCCACGGCCTCAACAACCGCCTGTTACGCGCGTTGACCGAAGATGCCAGCGCCTGGGAATGGGCAGTATTCGAGACTGACGCGAGAACCCCGCCGGCGCTGTTGACGTTGTACCCGCAGACCATCTGATGCTGGCGATCCGCATTTTTCTGATCATCATTGGCGGCGTGCTGATCTTCAGCCTGCTGGGCTATGCCTTGACCCGCGATTCACGCTGGCTCAAATTCGCTGGAGTCGGCCTGAAAGCCGGCTTCGCGCTGGTCGGGCTGTTGCTGTTGGTGCTACTGTTGGAGCGTTTGTTGATGGCAATTTGAGCAAAGCGCGTCATCCCATAAATCTGCCTGCTATTGATATGAAACCTGCTGGCAACTTTCGGCATCGGCTCGTCGAATGATTCAACCGGCTTTGGGGAAACCCTATGCTTAACGATTACAACCTGCGCGCACTCGTCGTGGATGATCTGGCATCGATGCGTTCGATGATGAAAACGCAACTTGCCAGCATAGGGGTAAGCCGGGTATCCGAAGCACCGAATGCCGCCATCGCGATCAACAAGATGCGTGCCGAAAAGTTCGATCTGGTGCTACTCGATTACTACCTGGGTGACGCTACCGACGGGCAGCAACTGCTTGAACTGATTCGGAACGAAAGTCTGATTGCCAGCAGTGCGCTGGCCGTCATGGTGACCGGCGAAACCAAATACGGTTCGGTTGCACAGGTTGCCGAGCACACGCCGGACGCCTACCTGCTGAAGCCTTTCACTGCGGACAAACTGTATGACCACTTGCTGCCGGTGATTGAGCGCAAGCTGGGTGTACGGCATGCCACCAAAAAAACACCTGGCCTGAAACCGATCTACGACCAATACGATATCGGTCACTATGAAGCCGTGATTGCCTTGGTGGACGCCTACACCGAACGCGAAGGCCCGCACGCCGATACCGCCCGGCTGAAAGGCGATTCCCTGATCCAGATGGGTGATTACGTGAAGGCGTTAAAGCATTACAAGCGCCTGCAGGACCACTTTTCCTGGGCCGCGTTGGGCGTGGCCCGTGTCCAGGCACACCTGCACCACACGGATGCCGCGATCGCGACGCTGGAGAAACTGGTCGCCGATGCACCTCACTATATGCACGCTATCGACATGCTGGCAGACACCTATGTCGCAGCCAATCAGCCGGAAAAAGCCATGTCGATCCTGGAACATGCCTGCGCCATTTCACCGACCGTCAATCGCATGCGGGCTACCTCGCGAGTTGCCGAACAGATTGATGATGACAACCGTGCCGTGCTATGGGCTTGCAAGGTGGTCGAAGCCAACAAATTCGCTGTCGCGCAAGATTTCACCGATCACGCCAGGCTTGTGCGCGGCCTGGTTAAAACGGGCCAGATGGATAAAGCGGTCGCCGCTGTAGTGCGCTTTGAAAGCGAGGTTCCGCAGGCGAAGCAGTCGGCCAGCATCCAGGCCAGCAAAGGCTATGTCCTGGCGAAACAGATCGAGAAGGAAAAAATTGAACTGGCCTCCATGCCGGAGGGCATCAGATCACGCCGATTGCCTTTGTTGACCGAAAAGGAAACGCGTCTGGAAAACATCGTCAACTCGCTCTCCAGTCTCGAACACAGCGCCAAGGAAGGGATTTTCATCAGCGAGGTTTTCATTGCTTCCGGACACAGCGAGAAAGCCATGGAAGCGGCATCCACCGCGATGGCGCATGGCGAAATGATGCCTGCTCTAGGTGATGCCGCCTGGCAGGAAGCCGTCAAGGCCCAGGCCATTGCAAAAACCAAGGCACGCATTCTGGATGGCTTGAATCTACTGCGCGCCAACAAGACCAAGGAAGCGCTGATCCTGTTCATGCAATTGGTCGAACACACCCCGCCTGATCTCACCCCGCAATTGCTGGCCAATGTGGTCACCACGGTGATTGCGCTGAAACACAAAGGCCAGAACGTCAACGAATTCATGCCGGCGGCGCGTGTCGCGTTGGAAAGGCTGAAAGAAAAGTACCCCAACTATGAACGGCTGCCCGGGCTGATTGAAGCGTTTGGCGACAGTTGAGGCGATCTCAACAGGCGAATATTGACGTCATGCAGCGACCGCGGCCAACGCGGTTGACGGGCAAATCCAGCTAAAATTCCACATCTTCCCGCAGGCAAATCCCATGCACACCGAGCGCGTCAAAGAGTTTCTTCTGGAATTGCAACAACTTATCGTCGAACGCATGCAGCAGATCGACGGCAAAACCTTCCGCCGCGATGGCTGGGAAAGGCCGGAAGGCGGCGGCGGGCTTTCCTGCCTGGTCGAGGATGGCGATGTTCTGGAACGCGGCGGGGTAAATTTTTCGCATGTCAAAGGCGACAAACTACCTCCTTCCGCCTCGGCGCATCGGC
>CAZUSF010000122.1:0-1726 GCA_964623355.1 uncultured Thiobacillus sp.
TGCGGCGTTATTCCGGCCGTTCGCATACCGTGTTGACGGCAGTCGCGGCGGCGTACCAGGGCCGGATGGAAGTTGCGCTGAGCGAGAGCGTGGTGACCTTCAAAGCCTTATCCGATTCAGAAATCATGGCTTATGTTGATGGCCGCGAGGGTTTCGGCAAAGCCGGTGGTTACGCCATTCAGGGGCGCGCCGCGTTGTTTATCGAACACCTCTCGGGCAGCTATTCCGGTGTCATGGGCCTGCCTTTATTCGAGACCTCGGAGCTGTTGAAGTCCGTGGGTTTTCAAATCCTTTGATTGAATACCTTTGACTGAGCCTTTATGACCGAAGAAATCCTCATCAACATCACGCCGCAGGAGACCCGGGTTGCTGTGGTCTATCTCGGCGAGGTGCAGGAGCTGCATATTGAGCGCGACAGCCAGCGCGGCCTGGTTGGCAACGTCTATCTCGGCCGTGTCAGCCGGGTGCTGCCTGGCATGCAGTCGGCATTCATCGATATCGGCCTGGATCGGGCGGCGTTCCTGCATGTCGGCGATATCGTCGAGGCGCGTTGCGAGAATTGCCCACGACCGATTGAGAAAGTGCTGCATGAAGGCCAGAGCATTCTGGTCCAGGTGATCAAGGATCCGATCAGTTCCAAGGGCGCCCGGCTATCGACCCAGATCAGCATGGCGGGACGTTTCCTGGTCTACCTGCCGCAGGAAACCCGGATCGGTATTTCGCAGAAGATCGAGGATGAAAGCGAGCGCGAGTTGCTGCGTGAGCGCCTGACGCGGGTATTGCCGGTGGATGAACATGGCGGCTTCATCATTCGCACCATGGCGAACATCGCCGAGGACAGCGAACTTGCCGCCGATGTCGACTATTTGCGCACGCTCTGGGATGCCATTCAGGCGCGCTCGGAAAACACCTCCGGCCCGAAACTGATCTATCAGGAACTGGACCTGGCGCACCGCGTGTTGCGCGATTTTGCGAATGAGGAAACCAGTCGCATCCTGGTCGACTCACGCGAGACCTTCCTGCGTATGCAGGCATTTGCCGACGAATTCACTCGCACCGGCGCCGGCAAGGTCAGCCATTACACGGCGGATCGGCCTTTGTTCGATCTCTACGGTGTCGAGGATGAGATCGAAAAAGCGCTCGGACGCCGTGTCGACCTGAAATCCGGCGGCTATCTGGTGGTTGACCAGACCGAGGCGCTGACCACCATTGATGTGAATACCGGCAGTTTCACCAGCGGTCGCACTTTCGACGAGACCATCTTCAAGACCAATCTGGAAGCGGCGCAGAGCATCGCGCGGCAACTTCGACTGCGCAATCTGGGCGGTATCATCATTCTCGATTTCATCGATATGGATAACCCGGAGCACAAGAATGCCGTGCTGCAGGAGTTTTCCAAGTCGCTGGCGCGTGATCGCACGCGCATGACGATCAACGGCTTTACCTCGCTCGGGCTGGTCGAAATGACCCGCAAGCGCACCCGTGAAAGCCTGACCCGGGTGTTATGCGAGCCCTGTCCAACCTGCCAGGGGCGCGGCCAGATCAAGACCGCGCAGACTACCTGTTATGAAATATTGCGCGCCATCATGCGGGAGGCGCGCCTGTTCAGCGCTCGCGAATACCGCATCATGGCGTCACAGACGGTGATCGATCAGTTCCTGGATGAGGAATCACAGAGCCTGGCGCAGTTGTCCGACTTCATCGCGAAGCCGATTTCGTTGCAGGT
>CAZUSF010000122.1:1826-7295 GCA_964623355.1 uncultured Thiobacillus sp.
CGAGAACTCACGGGCGATGGCTTCGATCTGTTCGACCTGGTTCCGTATCTCGACGATTTCGTGACTGACCAGGCTGCTGCGTTCCTGAATCGACCCCAGATTAGCGTGCACCTTGTTCAGGTTTTCCAGCCGGTGCTCAAGTTGAGACTTGTGTTCACTGATGCGTTCGACGATCGGGTCGAGCGTCAGCCGCAGCCAGGTTTCCGATTCGATGCGCACTTGCTGGAACAGGATGCGCGCCTGGGTCACCAATGCGATGTAGAACTTTTTCACCATGAAACGCTTTTCCAGCATGATATTCAGGGGGTCGGAACAGAATTCCTGCGTGCTGATCATCAACTCATCCAGGCGACCACGATAACGCGAGAGATCGAGCATGGGCGGGTCGCTCAGTTCGAGGCCATGCACCTCATGGAAGCGCTGATAAGCGGAGTTGAGCAGTTGTTTGATGCCGCCACATTGCTGGTGCGCAAAATCGAACTCCGCGCCCATCCGCCGAATCAATAAATGCATGCCCTTGATCAGGCCGGCGGTAGTCCAGCTGTCGTTGATCGCCATCATCGATTCTTCGATGATCTTGTCCATCCGGTCATCGTCGAGCCGGGCCAGCAGTTCCCAGCCCTGTTGCGCGACGACTTTGCGGGTGACCGAAAAGTTGCGCGTGGTTTCGTCATAGAGCTGTTTGTCATACAGCATCTTTTCCCGCATCTGGCCGACGATCTGCTGGTTCTTGCCGGACAAGGCCTGCAGGTCGAGCAGGTTCTGCCGCGCAGCCTGGATCCGGTTGTGTGCGGTTTCACGCGTTTCGGCGAGCAACGGACCGACTTCGCGCGCCATCGATTCGCGCATGATTTTTTCGCGCGAGGGAATGATTTCGCGCGCCAGCATCACTTCCAGGCCCTGGATGCCGGAACGTTTGAGCAGATCGGCATCGCCGCGAATCTTGCCGACCAGCGCTTTTTGCGCGGAAATGGCCATGACGCTGGACGCCGCGATGTTGAGTTGGGCGGCGGTGGACTCGATCTGGCGCTGGATGGTGCGGCCGATTTCTTCCGGCGTCTTGAGGTCGTCCCACAGCATGTCGATCTTGTTCAGCACCGCATAGTGCTGGCCGGAATGGCGCGACACCCATTTGTTCCAGATCTCGAAGTCGGACTGGGTCACCCCGGTATCGGTCGCCAGCAGGAAGAGCAGGGCGTGCGCGTTGGGGATCGAGGAAATGGTCAATTCCGGCTCGACGCCCATCGCATTCAGACCCGGGGTATCGAGAATGGCGAGGCCGGATTCGAGCAGCGGATGCGGGTAATTGATCATGGCGTAGCGCCAGGCAGGAATCTCGACGCGGTCCTGATCCTTCACCATGTAGCCGAGGTTGGGGTCGTTTTCATCCCACAAGCCGAGCGCGCGCGCTTCAACTTTGAAAACCACCTTGGTTTCCGCCAGCTTGCGCATCGCGGTGACCATCGCGCTGGGGTCCTTGACCTCCAGCTTGATCGTGCTCCATTCGACTGGATGCCGTTTCAGCGCGGTGATGCTGTCGTCGCGGAAGCGGGTTTCGATCGGCAACAGGCGGATATACGGTTCAGTATCGACATCGTAGTAGATCTCTGTCGGACACATCGTGGTACGGCCGGCATCCGACGGCAGCAGGCGTTGCTTGAAATCGGAGAAGAAGAGGGCGTTGATCAACTCGGTTTTGCCGCGACTGAATTCGGCGACGAAGGCGACCATCAGTCGGTCATGCTTCAGCGTTTCGGTCAGATCAAACAGGCGCAGCAACTGTTCCGGCTCGGGAATGGCGTAGTGTTCCAGCCACTCTTTGTAAGCAGTGACCACCTTCACCAGCCTGTCACGCCGGTTCTTGAACCGGGTGATGCCGCTTTCCAAACCGTAATTCATCCCATTATCCCCATTAGCCGTCGTTCTACTTCGTCTGCCTGAACTGCGATCAAAACCGTTTTTTGACGGGATTTCTCACCGCGCAGGATTCTAACCGCCTTGCGCGTAACGCCAAGATTTGTTGCGATGAAATCGATCAAAGCCGCATTAGCCGCTCCATCAACCGGCCTTGCCTTGATCCTGATTTTGATCGCATCACCATGCATGCCGGCAATTTCACTTTTGGATGCGCCCGGCTGGATATGCACGTTCATTTCCGCGCCTGCATCGGTTGGCTTGATCCAGGCACTCACCAGACCAGGCTGCGGGCATAGCGTTCAAGTCCAGCCACCGGCGCGATCAGCAGCAATTGAACCACGATCAATGCGGCCAGCGGTGATAAGTCGATGCCCCCCATCGCCGGCACAATTTTCTGGAATGGTGCCAATATCGGCCGCGCCAGGGCATAAAAAACCGGCGCCAGCGGCGAGAACGGGTTGACCCAGCTCAGGATGGCCTGCAGGACAACGAAACCAATCAGCAAATACAGCACCAGCCTGAGCGACGAGGCTAGCGCCAGAAGCAGAAAACCAGGGATGACCGAACTGCCGGCGACCGCGAACGGGTAACCCATGACCCAGTGCACACTTAACACCATCAGCAACTCGGCGATGAAAAACGGCAGCAGGCTGGCCCAATCCAGCCCGAACAGTCCAGGCAGCAGACGACGCAACGGCTTCACAGCAAAATCTGTAACGCGGACGACAAACTGGGCGAACGGGTTATGAAACGGCACTCGCGCCCATTGCATCCAGAAGCGCAGGAAAAAAGCGCAGGCGGCGAGGTCGAACAGCGTGCGCAGCAGGAATTGGGCGGCGTCGCTGAACATCAATGATTCCCGCCAGAATTGTTGTCGCCGTCTTTGCCGAGAAAGGCGCCCATTTCATTGGCGCGCTCGGCTGCGGCTCTGGCCGCCAGACCAATGGCATAAGCCACACCACCTTCTTCCAGCGCCAGAATGCCACGTTCCGTCGTGCCCCCTTTCGAGGTCACCCGGGCGCGTAATTCTGCGGGTGAGGCTTGATCCTTGATCGCCAGCGCGGCACTGCCAAAGAATGTTTGCAGCGTCAGCAGACGCGCTGTTTCTGGCGGCAGGCCAAGATCGATGCCGGCTTGTTCCAGTGCTTCGATAAAGAAAAAGACATACGCCGGGCCGCTGCCGGAAATCGCCGTTACTGCATCGATCTGAGCTTCCTCAGCAACCCAGACCGTGCGACCGACCGCATCCAGAATGCGGCTGGCCTGTTCCTTCTGGGCTGCTGATACGCCTGGCAATGCAAACAGACCGGCAATGCCGGCGCCAACCAGCGCCGGGGTATTCGGCATTGCGCGCACCACGGCTTGATGTCCCCCCAGCCAGCGGGAAATGTCGTTGGCACGCACGCCAGCGGCGATCGATAGCACAAGTTGTTCCGGTTTCAGTACCGGCAAGGTGCGCAGCAGCTCGGCCAGTTGTTGCGGTTTGACTGCCAGGATGATCACTTCTGCAGTCGCCGCGGCGGATAGCATTGCCGCCGCGCCGGCATGTGTCGTTACACCATATTCTCGTTCCAGCCAGGTACGCCGCTCGGCTCCGGTTTCAGCCACTTCGATCTCGGTCGCTGCAAAACCCTTCTGCAACATGCCGCCGATCATCGCCGCCGCCATATTGCCTCCGCCGATGAAAGCCAATTTCATGATGCCTACTCCAGTTGGTTGATTTCGATTTGTTGTCGCGCACCAAAGATGGCGGTTCCCACCCTGACCATGGTGGCGCCTTCCAAAATGGCTGCTTCCAGGTCATCGGACATGCCCATCGACAAGGTGTCGAGCGGCAGTCCGGCCGCTTTGGCTGCATCCAGCAAAGCGGCAACCTGGCGAAAGCGGCTGCGTTGTGCTGGCAATGACAGGCCGGGTTCAGGAATCGCCATGAAGCCGCGCAATTGCAGATTCGGCAACGCCGCAATCACCTGCGCCAGCGCCAATGCCGCATCCGGTTCGACGCCGCCCTTGCTGGCTTCGCCACTCACGTTGACTTGCAGGCAAACTTGCAACGGCGGCAAGCCGGACGGGCGTTGTTCAGACAGACGCTGCGCGATCTTTTCTCGCGCCACGCTGTGCACCCAGTCAAAATGGGTGGCGATCTGGCGCGTCTTGTTGCTCTGCAAGGGGCCAATGAAATGCCATTCAATCGCAAGATCGGCAAGCTGCTCCAGCTTGGGTAGCGCTTCCTGAAGATAGCTTTCGCCAAAAACGCGCTGACCAGCCGCAAACGCTTCCCGGATCGCGGCAACCGGGAATGTCTTGCTGACCGCCATCAGATGCGCGCAATTCTTTGCTCTGCCAGTGGCATGACAGGCAGAATCGATGCGCTTCTGGCAGGCTTGTAAGGCGGCGGCGATTGCGCCCATAATGCCTCGCGCTCTCTTTTGAATAATCACGTAAGTCGGGGAATTGTAATGGAAATTTCCGAGCTTCTTGCCTTCTCGGTCAAGAACAAAGCTTCCGATCTGCACCTTTCTGCCGGCCTGCCGCCGATGATTCGGGTGCATGGCGATATCCGCCGCATCAATGTGCCGGCGCTGAATAACCAGGAAGTCCGCGCCATGGTGTACGACATCATGAGCGACTCCCAACGCAAGGTTTACGAAGCGCAACTGGAGATCGATTTCTCGTTTGAATTGCGCGATGTGGCGCGTTTCCGGGTCAACGCGTTCAACCAGGAACGTGGTGCCGGTGCGGTATTTCGGACCATTCCCAGTGTGGTGTTGACGCTGGAACAGCTGGAAGCGCCGAAGATATTCAAGGATATCGCCGATACGCCACGCGGCATCGTGGTGGTCACCGGGCCGACCGGTTCCGGCAAATCGACGACACTGGCGGCGATGGTCGATTACGTCAACGAGAAGGAATACGGCCACATCCTGACCATCGAAGACCCGATCGAATTCGTCCACAAGAGCAAGAAATGTCTGGTCAACCAGCGCGAAGTCGGTCCGCACACGCACGGCTTCGCGGAAGCGCTGCGCTCCGCCCTGCGGGAAGACCCGGACGTGATTCTGGTCGGTGAAATGCGCGATCTGGAAACCATCCGCCTGGCGCTGACCGCCGCCGAAACCGGCCATCTGGTGTTTGGCACCTTGCACACCTCGTCGGCGGCGAAGACGGTAGACCGTATCGTCGACGTGTTCCCCGCGGCGGAAAAGGAAATGGTGCGTTCGATGTTGTCCGAATCGCTGCGCTCGGTGATCTCGCAGACCCTGCTTAAACGCAAGGATGGCACGGGTCGGGTGGCGGTGCATGAAATCATGCTGGGCACGCCGGCGATCCGTAACCTGATCCGCGAGAACAAGGTGGCGCAGATGTATTCCTCGATTCAAACCGGCCAGTCGCTCGGCATGCAGACGCTGGATCAGGCGATGGTCGAACTGGTGAAGCGCAACGTCATCGACTCTGCCGATGCACGCGCAATTGCGGTGAATAAAGACATGTTCGCTTAAGGAGCTGTCCATGAATAACCCGAACATTCTGGCTGCACTGGCGGGCGCGCTG
>CAZUSF010000123.1:0-3421 GCA_964623355.1 uncultured Thiobacillus sp.
GCAAGGCAGAGGCTGGCTCGCTAGGATGAGGTAGGAGCGTCCGCTTGCGGCGCGATGTTTTGACGAAAAGGCTCGCGCCGCAAGCGGACGCTCCTACCCGTTCTGGCGATAGCGCACATCGCTCAATAGTCGATCCAGTTCGGTCTTCACCACGTCGTAACACTCGCAAACGCGCTGCTCCAGGCCGGCGCGGTCAAGCACAGCGATATGGCCGCGTCGATAGCTGATCACCCCGGCGCGCTGCAGGTTGCCGGCGGCTTCGGTGATGCCTTCGCGACGCACACCGAGCATGCTGGCGATCAGTTCCTGGGTCATCGCCAGGTCGTTGCCGGGCAGGCGATCGAGCGTCAGCAACAGCCAGCGGCAGAGTTGTTGCTCCACCGAATGATGCCGATTGCAGGCTGCGGTCTGTGACATCTGGGTCATCAGCGCCTGGGTGTAGCGCAGCAACAGCCGCTGCATCAGGCCGGCGCGATTGAATTCCTGCAACAGCTTGCTGCACGCCAGCCGATAGGCGTGGCCGGCGGTCTGCACCACGGCGCTACTCGGCGTGGTATTACCGCCCATGAACAGCGAAACGCCGACCACGCCTTCGTTGCCGACGCCGGCGGATTCGGCCGATGCGCCCGATTCCATGACGTAATGCAGCGAAACAATGGCGGTGGTGGGGAAATAGGCATAGTGCAACTGGTCACCCGGCTCGTAGAGCATTTCGCCGAGTGGCAACTTGACCAGTTCCAGATGCACGGCCAGCGGCTCGAATTCCAGCGTCGGCAGGGCGGCGAGAAGATAGTTCTGACTCGGGCTGTGATCGGGTGATGCAGTTGATTTAGGCGGCATGACAGACTATTTCTTGCCGGTGATTTCGACGCCGATGCCGCGATAGCCGATGAAGCGGCAGGATTGGGTGAACATCGGTTCGCCGCTGACCCGAAACTGTTGTTGTGAACCATCGGCATTCACTCGGCTGAACAGGAAATCCAGGAAAGGCTGGCGGGCGGCGATAGCAGCTTGCAGTTGCTCTCGCTCCGCCTCGTTCCAGCCCTGTTCCGACATGCCGCCCGATTCCCCCGCCAGGGGGTCGACGCGAATGCCGAGCATCTCCAGCACCGGGCCGGAGACCTTGGTGAAGTTCATGTTCTCGTCCTGCTCCCAGTACCAGTCAGAGGCCAGTTCGGTGAGGCTGCGATAGCGCGCTTCACTTTCGCGCAATTCAGCGGTGCGCTCCTGCACCATCCGTTCCAGTTCCTGGTTGGAATGCTCGAGTTTTTTGTACAGCAGGCGCACTTCCAGCGTGTTACGAATGCGCGTCTTGGCTTCCACCAGATCGAATGGCTTGCTGATGAAATCCCGGGCGCCGGCTTGCAGCGCGCGCAGTTTGTGGCCGGGCTGGGCGGTAACCACCAGCACCGGCAGGTAGGCATCCGCTTCGTTGGTCTTCAGGCCTTCCATGACCTGGAAACCGTCCATGCCGGGCATCTGCAAATCGAGCAGGATCAGGTCGTAATGGTTTTTGCGATGCAGCGCGAACACCTCGCGCGGATTCATCGTCGAGGCCACCGTGGTGTAGCCGCTATCACGCAGCAGTTGTTCGAGCAGCATGACGTTGGATTCCTGATCGTCGACGATCAGGATGCTGGCCTGGAGGATTTCTGTTTCGGTGAGCATCATGCTGGCTCCTGTTGGACTGCGCGGGCGGTTTGTGCGTACTTCAGCGCCACATCCAGCGCATCCATGAATGCGTTGACCTTGATCGGCTTGGTCAGATAGTTGAAAAAACCGGCCGCGAGGGCTTTGTCGATGTCATGTTTCAAGGCATTGGCGCTCAGCGCGATGATCGGAATATGTGCGGTGGCCGGGTCGGCATGCAAAATTTTCATGGCTTCGACGCCGCTGATGCCGGGCAGGTTGATGTCCATCAGGATCACTTCCGGCAGATAGGCGCGCGCAAACTCGATGCCGATGTTGGCGTCCGCCGCCGAAAGCAGGCGCAGATCGGGCCGGCGGGCGATGATTTGCTCAACCAGTTCCAGGTTGGCCGGGTTGTCTTCGACATACAGCAGCGTGTGCTGCGGTGCGCCATCCGGCATCTGCGCCAGCGCCGCATGCTCGGCTTCGTGCGCAGCCAGCGTCGGCGCAGTCGTCAGACTCAATTCAAACCAGAACACGCTGCCAACGCCGACCGTGCTATCGACGCCGATGCTGCCGCCCATCAGTTCGACCAGCCGCTTGGTCACCACCAGGCCGATACCGGTGCCTTCCTCGGAGCCGGCCTCCTTGCCAAGCCGATTGAACGGCTGGAACAGCTGCGCAATCAATTCCGGCGCAATGCCAGCACCGGTGTCGCGCACGCTGATCCGCAGCGAGCCCGATTGCGCCAGGCTGTATTCCACCGCCACGGCGCCGCCGGGTTGGTTGTACTTGATGGCGTTGAACAGCAGGTTGATCAGCACCTGTTTGACGCGGGTGCGGTCGGCTTTGACGAACCAGGGAATTTCAAACTGCGGAAAAGTCAGGCCGATGCTGCGTTTCTGGGCTTGCGGCTCGATCATGGCGCGGCATTCCTGCATCACCTCGGCCAGCGAAACCGGCTCGCGCGACAGCGTCACCTTGCCCGATTCGATCAGCGCGAGATCGAGGATTTCGTTGATCAACTCAAGCAGATACCAGCCCGCTTTCAGAATCTGATCGAGGCTGCGTTGCTGCGAAGGCGTCGGATGCGGCAAACCGGATTCCATCAACTGGGCGAAACCAAGGATGGCATTCAGCGGCGTGCGCAATTCATGGCTCATGCTGGACAGGAAGTCGGTCTTGGCGCGGTTGGCTTTCTCCGCCGCGTCGAGCGCTTCGTGCAGTTCCGATTCGACCTGCTTGCGCACCGTATTGTCGGTGCCGATCAACAGGTAACCGATGATCTCGCCGTAATCGTCGCGCAGCGCGGTGATCGACACGATGGCGGGAAAACGGCTGCCATCCTTGCGGATTTTGGTCAGTTCATAGACGTCTTCGATGCCGCGCGAAGCCTTGAACGACAACGCCTCGAAACCCGGCGCGATGGGGGTTTCGAGTTCCAGGCTGAGCGCTTGCGCCCGCGCCATCACTTCTTGCGGGTCGTGCATGTCGCTCGGGCTGATCTGGTTCACCACCTCATCGGCGCGATACCCCAGCAGGCGCTCGGCACCGACATTGAACAGCTGGATGATGCCTTTTTCGTCAGTCGCGATGATCGAGAAATTGGCGCTGTTGAGAATCGCGTTCTGCAAGGCGCCGGTCTTCAACAAGGCCTGCTGACGTCGGTCTTCGTTGCTGTTGTTGACCCGTCTGTCCAGGGTGGCAAGGGGGGAATCGTTTCCTGTCTCTGGCATGGCTGAATTCCGTGAAAAAGGACGACCAAGCGCCGAATAGCGCACAAGCAACGCAC
>CAZUSF010000123.1:3521-7216 GCA_964623355.1 uncultured Thiobacillus sp.
CGCACAAGCAACGCACGTGCGACGCACAGGCTGCGCGGGTGAGTAAAGGTGTGGGTGATCAAGGCCAAGTCGGAATCATCCGGGTCTTGCCCTGTCGCCTTCTGTGCGTTGGCGCACAGAAGGCGACGCTTGATCATGCTCGCCTTCCGCCGGAAGGTGGTTCGCTCATTCGGCGGAAGGCGCGATAAAGCCGCTTTTCCGCCCTACGAACTGCGTCCGATTTAATTCGCCAAAGTTCGCTAACGCACAGACTCGTTCGATACGACGACTTAACTTGCCCCCACAGCCTGCCGCTGGCTCAAGCTGTTTTCCACGACTCCACTCAAGCCAGGCGTGCCGGCTTTGTTGCCGATACCAATCAAATGAATAAAGGAATGATCATGACAAATTCGACGTTGTTGAACAGTTTGCTCAAACGGCCGTTGCTGCTGGCGGTTGCCGCTACTTTTGCCGTTGCCGGTTGCAGTACTCAACCGACTGCGCGTAACTCGGCTTATGACTACACCGGCCCGGCCGGCGCCCAGGGGCCAACCGGGCCGGATGGCTCACGCGGTCCGATGGGCGAAACCGGCGCGCCTGGTATGGCGATTGCCGGTCCGGCAGGCGCGACGGGTCCGGTCGGTCCTTCCGGTATGCAAGGCCCGAGCGGCGAAGTGGGTGCCAGGGGCGTCATGGTGATGGGGCGTGCGGGTGATACCGGCCCGGCCGGTCCGGTCGGCGCCCAAGGCGTCATGGGCGCAACTGGTGCCCAGGGCTTGAGCTATACCGGCCCGACGGGTCCGCGTGGCCCCGCCGGTCCGGCTGGCGCGCAAGGCGAAGTCGGTCGTATGGGTGCGCAAGGCCCGGCCACGGCTGGCCCAACCGGCGCAACCGGTCGTGTCGGCGGTGTCGGTGATGTAGGTGTCGCGGGATATACCGGCGGTCGCGGTAGCGCCGAGTTGTATGGTGCCGTCGGTCCCGCCGGCATGGCGGGTGAAATTGGTCCGCAAGGCCCGATCGGAGCGAGAGGCGAGCGCGGCCCGATGGCGACGAATATTGCAGCCTGGAGTGGCTTCTGGGACTACACCTTCAATGGCAACAGCAACGAGATTCTGCATTTCGACCAAAGAATGGCGGGTGACATCAGCAACTACGTGAACGAGCACCAGACCCGTCGTGTCGGGATCGATGGCTCCGATGCGGGACGTGTCGAAGTTGTTCGCCAGGCGCTGCTCAACGCAGGTGTGCCGGCTTACAAACTCGAAGTCGGCCCGGTCGGCGACTCGAAACTCAGACGTTATGGCCGTGTCGCGGTGCTGGTCAGCAACTGACCTGAACATTCTGTAATGCGATGAATCCGAACGGCGTGATCGCGAGACCACGCCGTTTTCCGTTGGCATACGTGCTTCTGTGTGTGCTACCGACCAGACAAACGCGGCTTGACTGGCCAATCTGCAACAAGCAATCCCGCTTTGCCGTTGGCGCTTTACGCCTGTTGCCGGGGTTGCCAATCACAGGAGAATCCAGGTGCCGAGCACTCCATTTATTCCCGCTGGCAATCGCCTGCTTGCCGGCTTGCCGCAGAAGGAACGTCAGCATTTTCTGACCCACTGCGAGCAGGTTGTTCTTGAGTTTGCCGAAGTTCTGGCGGAGCCCGGCGAGGTGATTCGCTACGTCTATTTCCCGACAGAGAGTTTCATTTCCCTGATCTCCAGAATTAATCAACACGCCAGCCTGGAAGTCGGTTTGGTCGGCGATGAAGGCATGCTCGGGGCTTCTCTCGTCCTCGACGTGGATGTTTCGCCGCTGCACGCCCTGGTGCAGGGGGCGGGTCCGGCGCTGCGCATGGCGGTCGGGCCATTTCGCCACGAACTTGAACGAAGCCCGGCGCTGCAACAGGCCCTGAAGCGCTACCTCTATGTTGAGCTGGGCCAGCTTGCGCAAACCGCAGCCTGTAACCGCTTTCATGTGGTGGAGGCGCGTCTTGCGCGCTGGCTGCTGATGACCCATGACCGGGCACATGCGGACGAGTTTCATATCACGCACGAATTTCTCGCCACCATGCTCGGCGTTCGCCGCGTCGGCGTCACCAAGGCGGCGACTGCGCTGCAGAACCACAAACTGATCAGCTATCACCGTGGCGAGATCACCATTCTTGACCGTAGCGGCCTGGAGGCCGCTTCCTGCAGTTGTTACGCTGCCGATAAAGCAACCTATGCGCGGATGCTGGCATCACCCTTGGCGCAGGCCAGGCCAAACGCGCACTCGAGAAAATATTGTTCGATAAGTACGCTACCGCACAGATTGACAGGGGAAGGAAGCGGACTCTGAAAAAGGCGGGATGCCATCCTTGAGGAGAATAGAAAATGCTTGAAACCATTGCAATCTTGTTGATCGTTCTCTGGGCGCTAGGCCTGATCACCTCATACACGATGGGCGGTTTTATTCACCTGCTCATCGTCATCGCGGTTGTGATAATTTTGCTCCGCCTGATTCAGGGCAGACGGCTATAACGGAAATACCCGCTTGCAACCCCGCTATACCATGCAGGGAGCAAGTAACTGACTGTAAATTCGGTCGAACACTCAACGGAGAAAGTCATGAGCCAGTTATCCAACGAAGTTACAAAAGAACAATTGATCGCCGATTTCAATGTGGTGGTGGCGGATGCCGAAGCCTTGTTGAAAGCCACGGCCAACCAGGGCGGCGAAAAGCTGGCCGAGGTGCGCGCCAGGGCGGAAGAATCGCTCAAGGTTGCGAAAGCCAGACTGCTGGAAGCGCAGGATGCGCTGATTGCCAAAACCAGAGAGGCGGCCAGGGCCACCGACGAATATGTGCATGAAAAACCATGGAATGCCGTCGGCGTTGCCGCCGGTATCGGTTTGTTGATCGGCTTCCTGTTGGGTCGCCGTTAGGCGCGCTGCCATGCACGACAAGACACCCGGCGACGGCAAGGGTCTGCTTGCGTCGTTGACCGCACTGGCCGCGACGCTGGTCGCGATTGCCCACACGCGGCTTGATCTGTTGTCCTCGGACCTGGAAGAAGAACGCACGCATTTATTGTCGTTACTGGTGTTGTCGCTCTCGGCGCTGTTTTTTCTCGGCATCGGCGTGTTGCTGGCGACACTGCTGGTGGTGGTCGCTTTCTGGGATACCTACCGTCTCCCGGTGCTCGCTGTGCTGACCGGGATATTTCTGGCAGCCGGCATCACGGCCTGGAGAGTCGCACTGCATAAGGCGAGAACCAAGCCGAAACTGTTCGCGGCGAGCATGTCGGAATTGATGAAAGACCGGCAGCAGCTCGTTTCCCGCTTGTGACCGTGCCACTTATGACTAAAAAACCAGCCCACCTGGTTGAACAGCGTGAAAACCTGATCAGGCTGGCAGCAGCCCAACGAACCGCCCTGGCGCAAAACATCGAGCCGTGGCGCATCCCGTTGGCGCGGGTCGATCAGGGACTGACCGCCTTGCGAACAATCAAGCAGAATCCAGCCTGGATCGTCGGTGGCGTCGTTTTGCTTACGGTGTTCCGGCCCTATCGTGTCGTGAAGTGGCTGCGCGGCGGTTGGGTAGCGTGGCAGATGCTGCGCGGGCTGCGGGGAAAGTAGCAGAACCTGAGCCGTCCAAATATTGGCCAAGCGTGGCAGAAATTTCTTGCACAGATCAGCCGTTGACGCCGTGACCAAGCCCCAGCAATCAAACAAGGAATCGAAAAA
>CAZUSF010000124.1:0-7160 GCA_964623355.1 uncultured Thiobacillus sp.
AGATCGGCATAAGCGGCGATGCTGGCGGTTACTGTCGTGCTGGCGCTGTTGTTGCTGTTGCCGGTGCCGCCCGTGTTGTATTCGTACTGGTGGTTGTACCAGTCGGCAGAAACCGTCACTTGCAGATCGCCCTCGCCGGCGCTGCCGTTCGGCACGGTAAAGTCGTAAGAACGCGCCAGGCTGCCGGCCGCCGCCACGCCACCTTCGCTGGCGGCGTTGTGGTACACGGTAGTGGATAACAGCGTCTGGCCGGTACGGGTGTTGACCACTTGCACCAGGTCATGCCAGGACGCATCGGCTGAGGTGTCGCCGACGTTCACATCGTTCCAGGTGATGTGCATGACGCCGCCCGTCAACAATCCGCTGGCCGGGGTCACCATCAGGTCCTGCACGACCAGGTCGGCATAGTTGGCGATGCTCGAACTCTTGTTGGCGGAGGCGCTGTTGTTGGTTTCGGCCGTGCCGCTGACGTTGTATTCGAAGACCGAGTTGCCCCAGTCATTGGTAATGGTGATTTCCAGATTGCCGACACCGGCATTGCCGTCCGGCAGCCTATATGAATAGCTGCGCGCGGCGCTGTTGCCGGCCGCGACGCCGCCGACACCGACCGAGGTGTAGACCAGCCACTGGTTGGTGGTGGTGTTGCGCACACCGATGAAGTTGCTGTAACTGGCGCTGGCCAGGTTGCCGCTGTTGACGTCATCCCAGTTGATCGTCATCAACTCGCCGGAATGCAGGTCAGTCGGGCTGACCGACAGGTTGGCCACACGCAGGTCGGGGTACATGGCCAGGGTGGAGGTCACGCTGGCGATGCTGGCCTCATTGTTGGCCTCGGCGCTGGTGCCGAGCAGATATTCGTAGACGTTGTTGTTGACATCGGTGTTGATGATGACTTGCAGGTTGCCGACGCCGGTGGGGCCGTCAGGAATCCGGAAATCGTAAGCACGGTTGACCGTGCCATCCACCGCGATGGCTGCACCGGTGTAGTGCTGCCAGGTATCCAGCAGGGTCGTACCGGTGCTGGTGTTGACCACGCGTACGCGGTCGTAGAAGTTGGCTTCGGTGGCATTGGTGCCGCGGTTGGCGTTGGTCCAGGTGATGTGCAGGGTTGAGCCGGTTTCCGGATTGCTCGGCGTCGCCACCAGGTTTTCCACGCGCAGGTCGGCATAGGAAGCCAAGGTCGAGGCGCGGGTGACGCTGCTGGCGTTGTTGTTGTCGCCGTTGGTGCCCGTCGTGGTGCGCTCGAAGACGTGGTTATGGATGTCGCTGGTGACGGTGAAGCGCAGGTCGCCGACGGCGCTGGGGCCGTTCGGCAGTGTGATGCTGTAGGAACGCGCAATCGAACCGCCGGCTGCGATGTTATTGGCCGTGGCGCGGCCATCAAACCAGACATCCCAGTCGCCCAGGTTGGTGCTGGTGGTGGTGTTGTAGACATTCACCCGGTCGTAGAAATAACCGTTCATGACGCCGTCGCCGGCGTTCTCGGTATTCCAGGTCAGCGTGACGCTGGCGCCGGACTCCATCTGCGGCGTGGCGACCACGTCGAGGCCGGTCACAACCAGGTCGGGCCGGGCGCCGAAAGTCAGCTCGATCGGCATCGCGGCGCTGACGTTGTTGCTGTCGTTGGCTTCAGCTTGAGAATTGCCCTGGTCGGAATGCACGAAAAGATACCAGGTACCTTCCGTCAGGGTCTGAGTCAGCGGCAGGTTGAAGCTGACACTGGTGGTGTAGTCGCTATGTCCTGCCAGCGGTTGCGCGCCGGGATAGCGATAGGCGATGTAGTTGTCGCTGCCATCCAGCACGTTGTCTCTGGACAGGATGACGTAGTCGTACCAGTTGGCGGTGGCCGGCGCTGACAGGTCGTTGTGGCCGGTCCAGCTCACCGTGATGTTCTGGCCAAAGTTGGCGCTGGCGGGTGCGCTGACCACGGGTGCGATCAGGTCCACGGAATTGACATGCACCACGGCCGTGTAGCCGTCGCTGCCGGCTTCGCCGTTGGTCGCGTTGCCGTCCTGGTTCATCAGGTTGCCGACGGCATCGGTCAGGGTTGGCGTGAGCACCAGGGTGTAGTCACCCTCGGCGTACTGACTGTTGAACGCGATGCGCAGGATGTTGCCGCTCACCACGCTGACGCCGGTGATCTGGCTGAGCAGATTGACGCCACCGGGGCCGGTGAAGCTGGTGATATCGGCCGTGCTGACCGTGGCCGGATCCAGCGTTTCGTTGAAGGTGAGATCGACGCGGTTGAACGCGGCGTTGCTGTCCGGTGATTCGGCGACCACTTGCGGGCCGCTGTGGTCGACATGGAAGTTGCCCACATAAACCTGGTTGCCGGTGCCTTGCAGGTCGGTCATCACGCCTTCGGCAATGCTGAAGTTGAACGTGCCTTCAGTGTTGGTAATGTCCAGCGTGAAGCGCAGCGTGCGGCCATCGACAAAGGTCACATCGGTGGCGCTGGCGCCATTGTCCAGTACCAGGTCGGAAGCCTGCACCGAGGTGGTCAGCAGGGTCTCGGAGAAAGTCAAAGTGAGCGTTGTAGGCGGCGTGATGAAGTTCGTGCCCGAGACCGGATTGCTCGCCACCACGAATGGCGCGGCGTCGAGGCTGACATCGGCATTGGCGCCGGTGACTTGCAGGAGGTAATCGCCGCGAGAAGCCGCCTGCGTGTTACTGGCGGCAATGACGCGGACTTCGTAGCGTCCCGAGATTGTGGGCGTAAAGGTGAGGCTGGCATTGCGGCCATCGGAGGCGCCGTTGTCGTTGCTGGCGACCAGACTGGCAGGCATAGCGATGCTGTTCAGCACCACGTTATCGAAGGTCTGGCCGGAGTAATCGTAGAGGCCGACGCGACCGGAGGTGAAGGCGCTGGTCGTCAGGGTGGTGGCCGCGGTCGCGCTGCCATTGACGAACACCTGATAGGTATCGCCGACCACGGTGATGCGCAGATGGGCGTCGGATACCCCCGGTGTGAACAGGCCATTGACCCGATTCAATGCACTGCTGCCTGCTCCATTGGTTATGGTGTGCCAGTAAAGACCCGTGCCGGTGCCACCATCCCCACCCGTGACCAGCAGCACGCCGTTGCTCGGCGTGCCACCGCTGCCGCTGGCACGCAGCCAGATCCCGCCATCCTGGATATTGTTGATGTCCAGTTCCAGGCTGAAATCGCCCAGTTCGTTGGGCAGGCTGGTGTAGGTCGCTGGATTGTTGCTGGGTGCTTGCGCGGAATACACGCCATCCGCATGCGTCCAGTTGCCTACTTCATTGCCCCACGCAGCGGAAGCGCCTGAGTCGAAGTTGTCGCTGAACATCGTCGCGGCGGCAATAGCTGGCGTATAGACCTCGATACGCGCATCGAGCAGGTTCACCGGCTCGCCGGCGCCATCGCCGGGGGTGGACGTGGCAATGGTCACGGCCTGCCCGGCCGTGGCCTGGAAGGTGTAGCGGTCGCTACGGTCGCCTGCAGCCCAGGCTACTGCCTGTTCGAGAAGGCGGTCAGCGTTGCCGCTGGCGAACCCGCTGGGAGAGTCGGTGTACACCGGGCCGAGATAGACGCTACGGCCGGCGCCCGGTTCGCCTACCACCACGGCGGCATAGCCACCGGAACTGGCCAGCGTCAGAGCGCCAGTCATGTCGACGCCGTTGACTGGCAGTTCAGTGTAGTAGGGTACGGTGAAGTCGGACACCTCCTGGGTCACTGGGTGGGTGACGCTGTTGATGTCTAGCAGGGCGTTGGAGTTCCAGGTCCGGCTGCTGGTATCCACCGGCATGATGGCGTTGATATCGACGATGGGGGTGCCGGTTTCTATGCCTGCGGCATAGGCAAGCCAGCCGCTGCCTACCACGCCACCGCCGCCTTCAACCCACTGGCGCAACACTGGTGCGATGCTGGTCAGGGCAGCACGGCTGGACTGGTCACCGATCACCACGACATCGTAGTTGTTGAGCTCTGCCAGAGTATCAATGGCTGTCGCGCCCACGGAGGTTGCGGTGAAGTTGAAATAGCTGTCGTCGTTGAGTTGGCTGATTACCTGAGAGGAATGGCCAGCATTGAGCACGGCGACGCGGATCAGATCACTGCTGCCAAAACCGCTCATCCCCAGCGCGCCGAGCGCTTGGCCGGTGCTCGAAATATCTTGCGGTTGGCCGTTGATCTCCAGGCCGAATTCGGCGGAACGGGTAACCACCAGACTGTAGGGCAGTGCGCTGGCGGACGTGATGCGGGCGAAGTAAGTACCGTCTGCCGGGGCGATGAAGTAACTGATCGACTGATCGACGTTGCCGGCATCGGCGATGCCGCTCGCCTGCAACGTACCATTCGCGTCATACAGGTACAGGTTGAGGCCGCTGCCGGCAGGCACGTCGGTGCGGGTGGCGACCAGGCTGGTGGACTGGCCGGCGGTCAGGCTGAAGCTGTACCAGTCATTGCCGTCAGCGGAAACGCTGCCCAGCACGCCGAGACGGTCGGCCGAGCCGGCGAGGCTGAGCGCGGAGCCGTTCAGATTTTCGGCATTGCCCTGAGCACTATTATCAGTGCTGCTCCATGACTCGTTTTCCAGTTGGGCGTTGAGCACCAGTTGGGTTTCATAGGTACCGGAACCGCCCAGGCTGCTGACGCGCACGGTATAGGTTCCGGTTGCGGCGATGGCCACGTTCTGTAACAGCACGGTCTGACCGGCGGCGGCGCTGGCCGTACCGAGCACCGTGCTGCCATCCGGGCCGATCAATTCTGCCTGGATCTGCAAACCAGCAGCAGCGGGCGTGACACGCACGCTGGTCTTCTGGCCGGCATCGAGGCTGATGGTGTAATCATCGGCATCCGCCGTACCGAACAAATGGCCGCTGGCGGGTGGATCGAACATCAGGGAACCGGCGGGCGGCACGGCTTGCAACGCCTGCAACGGAGTCGCTCCCACTGCATCGACGCGGAAGTTGACCAGGAAGCTGTCGCTGCCGAAACCGTCGCCATTGCCGTCGAGCAGGTTGTCCTGGGTGTCGCGGAAGCCATCGGCATCGGCGACCAGGGTAAGTCTGTAATCACCCTCGGCCAGGCCAGCAAAATTCAGGGTCAGCACACTGCTGACCGGATCGTAGTTGAAACCATTGGTCGCCAGCGGGATGACCGCGCCGGTATCGACATTAGTCAGCACCACATCGTCGGCGCCCAGACCGGCGCTGGCGAGTTCTTCGCTGAAGGTGGCGGTGTAGGTGATATCTCCGGGCGGGACGATAGCGCCCTCGGCAGCGTAGCCGTTGATCAGGCTGCTGGAAACCGTGGGCGGTGTGTGGTCGAGATTGGCGGTGCTACCGGAAACCTTGAGCAGATAGGCGCCCATGCTGCCGTTCTCGGCACTCACATCGACGCGATAGAAACCACCGATTGCGGCGGTGTATTCGATGTGCACATTGCGGCCGTCCGGCGATGTGTTCGCCGTGTAGTTGGCTGGGTCTATCAGGCTGCCATCCGGGGCATAGAGAACGATCTCGACATCCAAGTTGTTGCCGGGTTCGCCAGTGCCATCACCGGGCGTACTGGTGTCGATCACCAGCGCGTCGCCCAGGTTGGCGGCGAAGATGTACTGGTCGGTATCGCCCACCGCGAAGTTGACCACCGCATTGCGTTCAGCCGCGCTCATGCCATAGAGCACGTTGAGCCCGAGATTGGCGAGCTCCTCGGCGCGGGCGACGGCCACCGCCTGGGTGCCGGCCTGGCTGGCGAAGTGCATGATGATCTTGGTCTCGCCCGGGGCCAGCGTGAGGGCGTAACTGTAGTTGACGGACCCGCCGGGCATGGTGAAGCTGGATGGACGTACCTCGGCGTCATCGCCCGCGGCCACATGGGTCACCACCGGGTCGCTTCCACTGCCGCCAGCCGGAGAGTCGTCCGTCACCAGCCAGTTGTCGTCGGTCGTCACAACGGCATCGCCGCTGGAGGTCATGACGTAGGGTTCATAACCATCAGAGCCCAAGTTGGTGTAAATCGGCAGCGTGTAGTTGATGGTGCTGGCGCCAGGGTTGTGCACGATTTCCAGGAAGCGGGCATAGCTCTGGTCGGCCGGCACGAAGATCTTGCGGGTGAATTGCAGGCCGTTAATGGTGGCGGTGCCGATGACGATTTCACGGCCACCCTCTTCGGTCTGCGCGGTGGAATAGCCTGGGAAGCCGTTGTTCAGGACCATGCCGCCGTCATAGGCGTCGTTTACACCATCGCCGATGTTGCCATTGCTCTGGATATCCCAGCGATATCCGGTGGCATCGTAAAGATTCACGCCGAGGCTGATCGTGCCGCTCGGCCCGGTACCGTAATCACCGCTGCCGGCGCCGCCGACATAACCGAGGACCGTCTGCGTGAGGGTGATGTCCTGGCCTTGGCCGGGCAATTCCAGATCGAAATCGCTATTGCGCGTGGCAACAACCGAGTAAGCGCCGGCAGCGCCGCTGACGCGCAGGTAGTAGGTGCCGCTGACCGCGGCGGTGAAATCCTTGATGTAGCTGTCCAGTGTGCCGGAGTCGCTGGCGCCGGTGCCGATCAGGCTGCCGTTCTCGTTGTACAACTCAAGCAGAATATTCCCGCTGGCAGCGGGGTCGTCGCGCGACAGGACAATCGTGGCGGTCTCGTTTTTAAGCAGACCGAAGCTGTACCAGTCCACGTCATCAACCGCAGCGCCGTTGAGTTGCACCTGGGCGTGCAGGGCGCCGTAGTTGTCGCCGTAATTGCCGGGTTCGCTGCTCGGGAAGCCGAAGTTGAGGCCGTCGGCAAAACCGAGGAATAGCCGCGTCGCGCCGCTGGGCGCATGGAAGTTCTGGAGGTTACCCAGCCCGTCGTGACCATCGCCGATGAAGAAGGTCTGGCCGAGTTCCGGCGTCAGGTCGGTGAAATCGACCCCCATGCCATCAGGCGAGGCGGTGAAGTCGAGGCGATCTGGTGCCGTGGTGGGCAGGTCGTCGGCCAGGAAGACGCCGACCAGGAACATGGTCTTGCCGGCGACATAGGGCAGCGTCTGCGGATCGGTGGTCAGGTCGCCGTGGCCATAGATGATGCCGGAGATGCCGGGGTTTTCGAAGTACGAAAGCAGGTCGGTGGTGCCGCTGAAGGAATCGCCGCCATCCGCGCCGTTGCCGTCGCCAGCGAGGTTCCAACCCCCCGGTGACACCAACCC
>CAZUSF010000125.1:0-7128 GCA_964623355.1 uncultured Thiobacillus sp.
GCAAGAACTGAGTATGATGCGCGGGCGCTTGCGTCAAGTGGTTGTCTAAGTGGTATCAGGTCTGTCCAGTTTCACTCTGTTTGAAGCTGTATCGGTTCGAATTCCCTCGGTTACATTCCTTGAGCTTGGGCATTTTTTGGGCCTAGCCCGCATTTAAAGTTAAAGGAAAGTACATGAGCACTCAAACCGGCACCGTGAAATGGTTCAACGATTCCAAGGGCTTCGGCTTTATCACCCCCGATCAAGGCGGTGAAGATCTGTTCGCGCATTTCAGCGAAATCCAGAGCAACGGATTCAAGACCCTTGCTGAGAACCAACGCGTCCAGTTCGAAGTGACCCAGGGTAAAAAAGGCCTCCAGGCCAGCAAGATCCAAGCGATCTAAGCACCCTCAGGTAACAATAAAAAACGCGGCTTCGGCCGCGTTTTTTATTGCCTGGCGTTTAAGAAACAAAAACGCCAGCGATCGAATACAGAACCGATCAGCGTCGACGGAACTGGGAAGACGGCGGTGGCGGGCTGCCGGTAGGACGCTCATCCTTGTGGCGAAAGCTGATGCGGCCTTTGCTGAGATCGTAAGGAGAGAGTTCCAGAGTCACTTTATCGCCAGCCAGAATACGAATCCGGTGCTTTTTCATTTTGCCGGAAGCATAAGCCTGGATTTCCATGCCGTTATCCAACGTCACCTTGAAACGAGTATCCGGCAAGACCTCGTTCACAACGCCTTCCATTTCAATCAACTCTTCTTTTGCCATGTGTGGTTTTGCTCCAGCTGCAGCGGCCGATCAACGGGCGTGCAATAAAATTGTTCGTGTTAGCGGTTAAGGTGTTAGCTGCAAAGGCTAAACAGCCAAAAATTAGCCGTGCAGACTAACATGCCCTAATCAGATTGTGGATGAATAATTTTCCTGACTGCTTATTCCACTGCTTCTGCAAATTCACCAGCGCCCCGCATTTATCCCGCCAGCGCATCGGTCACGATGCTTTGCGCCTCTTTCACGATTTCCTGCAGGTGCTCGGGACTCTTGAAGCTTTCTGCATATAACTTGTAGATGTCCTCGGTACCGGATGGACGTGCGGCAAACCAGCCATTTTCCGTGGTCACTTTCAGACCGCCGATGGCGGCATCGTTACCGGGCGCACGCGTCATCCTGGCGAGGATTGGCTCGCCGGCCAGCGTCGCGGCGGTGACACGTTCGCCGGTGAGCTGCTTGAACGCGGCCTTCTGTTCAGGTGTGGCAACCGCATCGATACGGATGTAATACGGCGTGCCGTGCTGCGCCGCCAGCTCCAGGTAGTAACGACCGGGATCCTTGCCGGTGACGGCGGTGATTTCCGCCGCCAGCAGACCCAGGATGATGCCGTCCTTGTCAGTGGTCCAGACGCTGCCATCGCGACGCAGGAAGGAAGCACCGGCGGATTCTTCGCCACCAAAACAGAAGCTGCCATCGAGCAGGCCGCCGGAAAACCATTTGAAGCCGACCGGCACTTCCAGGAATTTGCGGCCAAGACCATTCACCACCCGATCAATCAGGCCGCTCGACACCAGCGTCTTGCCAACCGCAGCGGTTTCCGGCCATTGCGGGCGATGCGTCAACAGATAGTGGATGGCGACGGCAAGAAAGTGATTCGGGTTGAGCAGGCCGATCGAAGGCGTCACGATGCCGTGCCGGTCGACGTCCGCGTCATTACCCCAGGCGATGTCGAATCGATCTTTCAGTTTGACCAGACTGGCCATCGCATAAGGGCTGGAACAATCCATCCGGATCTTGCCGTCGTGGTCGAGCGTCATGAACGCAAACGCCGGGTCCACTTTCGGATTCACCACCTCAATGTTCAGGCCATATTTCTCGGCAATCGGCTTCCAGTAAGCCACGGCTGCGCCGCCGAGTGGATCGACGCCGATCTTCAAGCCGGCAGCACGGATCGCCGCCATATCGATCACCTTGTCGAGATCAGCGATGTAAGGCGCGACGAAATCTTCCTGAAACGTGGTCGGGGCGGCGAGCGCCTGCGCATAAGGCACCCGCTTGACGTCGCGATTGCCTGCCGCCATCAGCGCATTGGCGCGCTGTTCAATCCAGCCGGTGGCGTCGGTATCGGCAGGGCCGCCGTGCGGCGGGTTGTATTTGATGCCGCCATCTCGCGGCGGGTTATGCGACGGCGTGATGACAATGCCATCCGCGCGGGGCGCGTTGTCGATTGCGTTGTAAGCCAGAATCGCGCGTGAAATAACCGGCGTCGGCGTATAGCCATCATTGCTCTGCAGGCGAGTTTCGACGCCGTTGGCAGCCAGCACCTCCAGCGCGCTGCGCTGCGCCGGTTCGGATAACGCATGCGTGTCCTTGCCGAGATACAACGGCCCGGTGATGCCCTGTGCGCTGCGGTATTCACAAACCGCCTGGGTAATCGCCAGGATATGCGCTTCATTGAAACTGCCATTGATCGCGCTACCGCGATGGCCGCTGGTACCGAAAGCGACGCGTTGCGTCGGCTGACTCACATCCGGTTGGTTGAAGTAGGCGGCAAGCAGCGCCGGAATATCGGTCAGAACATCAGCGGGGGCCGGCTGGCCGGCTAGAGGATGGGTCATGTTGGCTCTCCAGACAAAGAAAACAATCACTCCCGCAATCTTACGTCGGCTGGACGCGCAAGGAGCGTCCGAAGCGTGAATCCTTGGTTAAAGCCGCGCGATCCAGCCAGACCGACTGCACTGAATCAAGTCATCGATGCCTGAACCTGGTGCGCAAGGGCACACGAAACGACCGCCAGTTCATCGACGCAACCGGCTGATTGGCTGCGGAATGCAAGCCTGGCAAGGCTTGCGGGCGATCTGGCGGTGCGCCTGGCAATCCCTACTATCCCGGTACGTTTCTTGCATCACACATCGGCAGGTTGTCATCGATCTGGAACAAGGAGGTCAACATGAACATCATTACCCCCAACCTGCTTCTCACCATCGCCCTGTTTGGCCTGATTTCAGCATCGCAGGCCGCATCGGAAACAAGCACAACAATCCCGGCAACATCCCAACCAGATACCGCACCATGCAGCATGCTGATGACTTTGCCGGAATGCACTCAACACAAAACCACGCTGGCACAACTCACCCCGGGGCCAACGCGCGACCGCTATCTGGCGGAGCTTGATGCGATGCTGCGAGACCGCGAGGCCGCTTGCAGCTGCAATCGAAAATTCATGGACGAAATGATTTATCAGGCACGCCAACAAGCCCTGATGAAACACTGACCCGCGGCCACGAACTCCCACCTGAAAACACCTTCAGGCCAGCACCTTGATGCGGGTGTCCTGGCATTCCACAGTCTGGCCGGCGCGTATCTTTGCCGTCTTGCGATGTTCAGTGACACCATCGACACGCACCTGACCGCCAGCGACCAAGGTCTTGCCATGTCCACCGCTGTCCGCCACGCCAGCCAGTTTGAGCAGATTGCAGAGTTCGACGAACTCGCCGCGGAGTTTGAATTCAGTCTCGGTCATTCTGGTTTACGCACCCTGCTCAAAGCAATTTGATCGGTTCGACATGAACCGTGGTTGACGTATCGGTCAGCCAGACCTGGCCATCCTGGATGCTGCATTGCAGCCGCATGGTGCGACTGGCCAGCGCCGCCAAAGCCTGACTGGATTCCGGCAATAAATTGATCACCCGCAAACTCTCCTGTCGCTCGAATTTGCTTTTGTTTGCGCTCCACCACATATCGGCGGTTCGGCCGCCATAGCTGATCACCACCACTTTTTCGGCGCGACCACAGGCCTTGCGTATCCATTTCTCATCCGGCAGCCCGACTTCAATCCACAACTTGATCGCGCCGGTCAGATCCATCTGCCACAGGCCCGGTTCGTCATCCGCGTTCAAACCTTTGGCGAAAATCAGATGCTCATGCGCAAACAGCGCAAACGCCAGCAAACGCACCATCATGCGTTCATCGGTTTCAGAAGGATGCCGCGCCAGCGTCAGACTATGTTCCGCGTAGTAATTGCGGTCCATGTCGGCGATCTGAAGATCAGCTTTGAAGATGGTTGCTTTAATGGCCATGAAGGAAACAGTGAGATAAAAGATCAGGCATCCAGGCGGGCGGCAACTTCCTGAATCAGCACCCAGGGCGCGGCGACGACCGCCCAGAACTGGCTTTGCTGGGCATGCCAGAGCAGCGCGTCATCGGTCGCGGCGCGCGCAATCAAACCTTGCGTCAGCCAGGCTTCCACCACCGCCTTGTCATCGTGTGACATCGCCACCGCCACCTCGACCAGATCCAGATCACCCACCACCTTGATCACCACACCGCGCGCGAAATGACGTTCCAGTTCGCTCCAGGGCAACCTGCCGGTTTCGGCATTCAGCTTGGCGCGCAAGAGTTCATCGGCTTCGGACATGAGGGCAAGATAAGGCTGTGAAAGGGACCGGCATTGTAAAGGGGTTCTATGCAAACCCCGCTTCAGGTCCGTCCACCCCAGCCCAGCTGCTCGATCAGCGCAGCAAAATCCGCCGCCACTTCAGCCCGCAAACACAAGGCCTGGCCGCTGAGCGGATGCATCAGCCGCAACTCGGTCGCCGCCAGCAACAGACGCTGGCAACCGAACAAATCCTGAAACAGCCGGTTGTGCCGGCCCTTGCCATGCGTCGCGTCTCCGATGATCGGATGCGAAATATGCTTCAAATGGCGTCGCAACTGATGCCAACGCCCGGTCTGCGGTGCCAGCTCCAGCAAGGCATAACGGCTGCTCGGGTAACGATCCACCCGATAGGGCAGTTCCACAGTCGCCAGACGGCGGTAACGAGTCAGCGCGGGTTGCGCGGGTTGTGCATGAACACTGGCAGATATGCCGGCATGTTCGTCCGCCATGCGTGCCAGCGGATGATCGATCTCGCCCGCTTCCGGCGGAAAGCCGCGCACCACGGCAAGGTAGGTTTTCGCCACTTCGCCGGATTCAAACTGGCTGTTCAAACAGCGCCCCACCTCACGATTCAGCGCAAACAGCAGAACGCCGGAAGTCCCTTTATCGAGCCGATGCACCGGAAACACCTGCTGCCCGATCTGATCACGCAAGATTTGCAGCGCAAACCGGGTTTCATGACGATCCAGCGAACTCCGATGCACCAGCAACCCGGCGGGCTTGTGAACGGCAATCAGATTATCATCACGAAAAATGATCGGCAGCGTTTCGGCGACGCACTCCGGCACGCTATTTATTGCCCTTGCAGGGGAAACTCGCCGTCAAAGCCTGCTGCAGCACCGCGCCGGCTGGCTGCTTCAACGCATCCTGATTGGCGCCAATCCACGCAACCAACGCACTTGGCACTTTTTCCTTGTCACCGCTGCCCAGGCAGAACGACACCTTGCCCTTGCTGAAGTGATGCGCGCCATCAATGTAGCCATTCAAATAACTGTGACACATCACCGAAAGCGCCTTCACCTTATCCGCCCCCTTGCACATGCGCAGGATCACGCTGCCATCGTTGACCGGCAGGGCGGCAGCCTGGAGATGAGTCGAAAACAGCAGCCCGAGCGAGGCGAAAAGCACGACGAACAAAAAACTCGGATGGAGCTGGATTAATTGCATATACGAAGAACAACTGTCGAAAAAACCAAATTCTAGGGGCTCTATGTGATTCGTAGTGGGTAACACTCGCAAGCGATTCGACCGCTGCAATCGTTGTAGGAGTCCCGCTTGCGGGCCGAAGCGCCCGATAGGGCGCAATGGTGGAACCTCCGCCCGGGCGAGCGTTTGCCCTTTGCGGCTGCCGCCGCTTCGGCCCGCAAGCGGGCCTCCTACGGCTGCGCATCACCCACTACGAATCACACAGAGCCATATTAGGGACATCCTGAATCTGGCATAAACAGGGTGTTGGAAAACGAAATAAACCGTCATCAGCAAGGGCACACGAATATTCATAAATATCCGGGTTAGTAATCGCGTTTGAACCGGGAGTGTGTCAAAAAAAGCTCAGACTTCTGCCACTCAAATCAACATCATCAGGACAAACCATCCGACAGCGATGGCCATAAGCAACGTGTTTCGACCCGGCGAACGGTTCAGCGCCGCTAACAGGAAAATGTTGAAGGGCAGCGGCAGGAAATGCAGTGCAACAGCAAATCCGGCATGCATGCCATTGATGATCAAGGCCAGGCCCAGCGCGGTTGCCGTCAGATTGATCAAGGTGCCAACACCCAGCATGTCTCGCCAGAACAGTATCGCCACCGGCACTTGGCCTTGCCAGCGACGAGAGAAGTAATGGAATGAAGCCACCGCTTTATTGCAAAACCTGAGTAAACAGATAAATACCCGTCTTGATCAGGGCAAAAACAACGCCGGAAACCACCACGATGGCGAGGCCCGCCGTGACCAAGCCCGCCAGCACCCACAAACCGTCGCGCTCCAGCACACCCAAAGCGATCAGACTGATCGCCAGCGCCGGGAGCATGTTGCCGAGTGGAATCGGCAACGCCAGCAAAACCGCCAGCAACAGGCACACCAACCCGATGAAATACTCCATGGGCGGCAAGGTCAGGCTGCTCATCCGCGGCTTCAGCAGCTTCTCAGCCCGTGCCAGCCAGGGAGCTATTCGGCGAATCATCGACTGAAAATCGTCACGCGACATCGACCGTTTGGTAATGATCGCGGGTAACCAAGGCTGGCGGCCGAAGGCAAGCTGGGCCGCAAGAAACAGCAATGGCGCCCCCAGAATGGCCGATGTTCCGGGCGGCGTCGGCAGCACATTGGGGAATGCAAAGATGAACAGCAGCGCACCGATGGCGCGATCGCCCAAAGCCGTCAACAGATCGCCTACGGAGATGCGCTCGCGAATCGCATCGTCGGCAAGCACATGCAACACTTGAGATAGCGGAAGTCTTTCAGCAGTTTGTCGCATGGCTTGGTTCAAAACCTGGTTATACCGTGTGTGTCCTCTAATCCTGTACGCATTGATCCAAAACACGGGAGATACGGACCAGTTCGATGCGGCGATCCAAAGTCAGGGCGATCTCGAAGTGGAGCTCGCCAAACTGAAACGACTCGCCGATGGCGGGAGAACCATCAGGATGAAAACCGCGCGATTCTAGTACACGCAGCTTCGTCGCACGGTGCACAGGCTGTCGAAAAACACGCCGTCA
>CAZUSF010000126.1:0-7066 GCA_964623355.1 uncultured Thiobacillus sp.
GCCTTGTTCGCTGAACGTCGCATCTACCGTTTGCAGGAAATCAATGTCCAGGTCAAACCGGAGAATGTCGAAAGGGTCAAGGACGAACTCCAGAAAGCAAAGAATCTGGGCGATTTCGTCGCTTGGCTGAAGGCGGAAAACATTCCTGCACGGGCGGGACAGTCGACCAAGACTGCCGAACAACTGCCGCTTGAAATTCTGCCGCGTCTGCATGCGATGAAGGATGGTCAGGCGATGACCTTCGCTGCGCCGGGTGCACTCAACATTCTGGTGGTGGCGGATTCGCAGACGCAGCCGCTGACCCAGGAGCAGGCCAAGCCGATGATCGAACGCTATCTGGATAACGCGAAGAAACGTGAAATCGCCGAAGCCGAGCTGAAGAAGCTGAAGGAAGCTGCGAAGATCGAATATCTGGGTGAATACGCCGATGCCGGTAAACAAGCCGATGCCAAGGCAGAGCCTACCGCTGAACCCGCAGCACCT
This sequence comes from uncultured Thiobacillus sp., assembly GCA_964623355.1. Lineage (GTDB taxonomy): Bacteria > Pseudomonadota > Gammaproteobacteria > Burkholderiales > Thiobacillaceae > PFJX01. The sequence continues at coordinate 484 of CAZUSF010000126.1, forward strand.
TCAGCGCTTGCCGAACCTGCCGCCGCTGAAGCGAAGTAATACGCTGAATCTTGTTGCGCAAAGCGTCGGTCGTGGTTCGCATCTTCGGTTGGGACATCAGCGTCGCAATTTGGGCGCGTGTCCTGCCATTTGCCCTTTACATGGTGTTTCTCGCCATGGAAGGGTTGCTGGCTGATCTGGCTCCGGCCATCGATGTGCGCTGGGTCTATCCGGTCAAGATTGCGGCGGTGGTTGCCGCTCTTTGGTATTACCGCGCCATTTATGCCGAGTTGTATGTTCGTCCGAACTGGCTTTGGGCCGGGCTGATCGCGCCTTTGATCGGTCTCGTGGTGTTCGTGTTGTGGATCAACATGGATGCCGGCTGGATGAATCTTGGCGGCGGCGCCGGCTATGACCCGCGTGATGCCGCAGGGGCATTCAACTGGCCGTTGGTGTTACTTCGCTTGATCGGTGCTGCGCTGGTGGTGCCGATCATGGAAGAGCTGTTCTGGCGTTCGTTCCTGATGCGCTGGATTCAACAGCAGGATTTCCTCGCGTTGGAACCGGCGCGCATCGGTCTTCGCGCCATCCTGATCAGCAGCGTACTGTTCGGCTTTGAACACAGCCTCTGGCTGGCCGGTATTGTGGCCGGGCTGGCGTATGCCTGGCTATATCGCGCTTCCGGCAGTCTCTGGCCGCCGATCATTGCGCATGCAGTCACCAATCTGGTACTCGGATTGTGGGTGTTGCACAGTGGTCAGTGGCAGTTCTGGTGAGTTTGCCTCGTGATGCTGCCTGATGATGTTGTGTAGCGTTTTTTCTTCCATCAACCCATTCGACGCTGTCCAAATTCATGATTTTTGACGCTTTCAATGGCGATGCCGATGGCATTTGCGCCCTGCACCAACTCCGCCTCGCCGAGCCGGTCGAGAGCACGCTGATTACTGGTGTCAAACGCGACATCGGGCTGTTGAAACAGATCGATGCCGTTGCCGGGGATGAGGTCAACGCGCTCGATATCGCCGTTGAAAAGAATGCCGCACCACTCGCGGCGATGCTGGAAAAGGGCGTCAAGGTGCGCTGGTTCGACCACCACAATCCGGGCGAATTGCCGGTGCATGCCAATTTCCAGGCCCATATCGACACTGCCGCCGATGTCTGCACCAGCTTGCTGGTTGATCGTTATCTAGGAGGCAAGCATCGCGTCTGGGCCGTTGCCGCCGCATTCGGCGACAACCTGCATGCTGCCGCGCAGATAGCCGCTGAACCATTGGGTTTGTCAGCCAGCCAACTGGATCAACTGCGCGAACTCGGTGAATGCCTGAACTACAACGGCTACGGCGACAGCCTGGCGGATCTGCATTTCCATCCCGCCGAGTTGTACCGTCTGCTGCATCCTTATCTCGACCCATTCGCCTTCATGCGGGAATCGCCGGCCTTCCAGACCTTGAGCGCCGGCTATGCCGCCGATATGGCCAGTGCCCGTGCCTGTCAGTCGATGCAAGTGCGCAGCAGCGGCGCGGTGTTCATGTTGCCGGATGCGGCCTGGGCGCGGCGGGTGTCCGGGGTGTTTGCCAACGATCTCGCCACTGCGCATCCCGAGCGCGCACACGCCATGCTGACACGAGCCCCGAAGGGACATTACGTGGTCAGCGTGCGCGCGCCGTTGAGCAACAAAACCGGCGCCGATGAACTCTGCAAGCGCTTTGAAACCGGTGGCGGTCGCAAGGCAGCAGCCGGCATCAACGTCTTGCCGGAAGATCGTATTCCTGATTTCGTTGCCGCCTTCTTCGAAACCTGGCCGGCGGCTTAATCAATACCTACAACAGAGAAACGCGATGGATAGCCTGATTACCCCCTACGGCGGCAAACTTGAAAGCCTGCTGGCAAGCCCGCAACGCATTGCGGCGATCAAGCAAGAAGCGCTGAACCTGCCTTCGCTCGATCTGAGCTGGAAGCAGATTTGTGAGCTGGAACTGCTGCTCAATGGTGCTTTGTCGCCGCTGCCCGGCTACATGAATCAGGTAGAAATGCACAGCGTGCTGGCCGGTATGAAATTGCCTGATGGCTCCGGCGGTGACATTTTCTGGCCGCGGCCGGTGATGCTGGTGGTATCGGAAAAGGCGGCGCAGAAACTGTCCGCCGGGCAGACCGTGGCATTGCGCGACAGCGAAGGCGTGATGCCCGCGATCCTTCACATTTCCGAAGTCTGGCCGGCCGATCCGGCGGCGGAAATGGCGCTGGCGGCTAGTTCCGGCATACCGCTGGCGCGCACCCAGGCCGAAGCCGGGGAATATTACGTTGGTGGACGGCTGGAAGGCGTTACGCTGCCGCCGAGGCATGACTTCCTGAATCTGCGCCTCACCCCGGCCGAGATGCGCGAACAGTTTTCGCGTCTGGGCTGGCGCAAGGTCATGGCGTATCAGCCGAGTCAGGCGCTGCATCGGCCGCAGTACGAGTTTTTGCTGCGCACGGCGATGCAACAGGAATCCAATCTGCTGATCCACGCTGTCGCGGGGTCCGATCCGGTGATGGAATCCGGCCACTTTGCGCTGGTGCGGGCTTGTCAGGCGTTGATGCCGCGTTTGCCCGCCTCGACCAGCATGCTCGCCTTGAACCCGATGACACCTTGGGCAGCCGGGCCGCGCAAGACCTTGCTGAAGGCCATCATGGCGCGCAATTACGGCTGTTCACAGTTGGTGATTGGTGGCGAAACCGTGCTCGAAAGCGTGCCGCGCGAAGGCCGCCAACGGCGTGGCAACGATATTCCGAAACTGGCCAGCAACGATGTCTTTGCTGTCGCGCACGAAAGCTTGGGCGTCACCTTGTTGCCTTTTCCGCGCATGGTCTACGTCGAGGACCGCGATGAATGGCTGACGCAGGATGAAGCGCCGGTGGAGGCGCGCACCGAGACGATGAGCGGGGCCGAATTGACCCGCCGTTTGATGCAGGACATCAAGGTGCCGGACTGGTTCAGCTTCCCGGAAGTGCTGACTGAAATGCGCAAAGCCTACCCGCCTCGCAAACGTCAGGGCTTCACCGTGTTCTTCACCGGCTTGTCCGGCTCGGGTAAATCCACTGTCGCACGGGCGCTCACCGTGCGCTTGATGGAAATGGGCGGCCGTCGCGTCTCCTTGCTCGATGGCGACATCGTCCGCACGCATTTGTCGTCCGAGCTCGGCTTTTCGAAGGCGCACCGCGATATCAATATCCGCCGCATCGGCTTCGTCGCCAGCGAAATCAGCAAGCATGGCGGTATCGCCATATGCGCGCCGATCGCGCCGTATCAGGCAACGCGGCGCGCCGTGCGGGCGATGATCGAAGCCTGGGGCGGCTTTCTCGAAATTCATGTTTCGACTTCGGTCGAAGTCTGTGAATCCCGCGACCGCAAGGGGCTTTACGCCAAGGCGCGGGCGGGTTTGATCCCTGAATTCACCGGCGTGTCAGACCCCTATGAAGTGCCGGAACATCCCGAATTGGCGATTGATACCGCGCGCTACAGCGTCGATGAAGCAGTGCAGATGATTGTGTTGAAGCTGGAACACGAGGGTTATTTGCGCTGACTCGGAGGCGGCCGGCAGTGTTGTAGGGCGGAAAAGCGATAGCGCCTTCCGCCGGATGAGCCGGTTCAGGGCAGAAGGCGCTACGTTTTTCCGCCCCACAAAACATCAAATAAACCGCATCGACAAATCCAGCGCCCGCACCGTTTTGGTCAGGTTGCCAACCGAGATCCGATCGACACCGGTTTCGGCAATCGTGCGTACGGTTTCCAGTGAAATGCCGCCGGAGGCTTCCAGTGCCGCGCGGCCGGCGGTCAACTCGACTGCGGCGCGCATGCCGGCCAGGTCGAAATTGTCGAGCAAAATCAGCTTCGCACCTGCCGCCAGCGCTTCTTCGAGTTGTGACAGGTTTTCAACTTCGACCTGGACTGTTATCTCCCCTCCCCCCTCGGGGGAGGGGCCGGGGGAGAGGGAAATCGGCTGATTAATCTGACACGCCAGCCGGAAGGCTGCAGCCAGCGCGGGTGCAATGCCGCCCGCCGCCGCGATGTGGTTTTCCTTGATCAGGATACCGTCATACAGGCCGATGCGCTGGTTCTCGCCGCCGCCGCATTTCACCGCGTACTTCAGCGCAAGACGCAAGCCCGGCAGGGTTTTTCGCGTGTCGTAGATGCGGGCGCGGGTGCCGGCGATGACGTCGACAAAGCGGCGCGTTTCTGTCGCCACGCCAGACAAGGTTTGCAGGAAGTTCAGCGCCGGACGTTCTGCTGTCAGCAGGGCGCGCGCCGGGCCTTCGATTTCGCATAACGTCTGGCCGGCGCTGACGGCATCGCCATCGCCTGCGTGCCAGCTGATCCTGATCTGGGGATCAAGCGCCATGAAACAGCCATTGAACCAGTTCGTGCCGCACAACACCGCATCCTCGCGGCTGATGACGCGGGCGCGCGCTTGGGTTTCAGCGCCAATAAGCAGCGCGGTGAGATCGCCGGCGCCGACATCTTCGTCGAGCGCGGCGCGAATGTTGGCCTGAATTGCGGCTTCAAGTGGTTTGGTCATGGGCTGGATTGTAGAGGTGGTATCTAGAGCTGGTTAGTAATAGACCCTTCGTCTACTGTTGAAATTGAGATCAATTCCCCCATTTCCAAAGCAATCATCCAATAAGGGAGTTCCCCATGCGTTTCGACAAACTCACTACCCCGTTCCAGTCCGCCATCCAGGATGCACAGAGTCTGGCTCTGGGCAACGACAATTCCTACATTGAGCCGGTGCATCTGCTTGCCGCTTTGATCAATCAGGAAGGCGGCAGTGCGCGGCCGATCCTGCAAAAGGCCGGCGTGCGCCTACCGTCGCTGGTTGCCGCGTTGCAGGCGGCGATGAACCGCCTGCCCAAGGTGGAAGGCACCGGCGGCGAGATTCAGCCGTCGAAGGAACTGGTCAACCTGTTCAACCTGACCGACAAGGAAGCCAGCAAGCGCGGTGACCAGTTCATCGCCAGCGAGTTGTTCCTGCTCGCGGCGGTGGACGACAAGGGCGAAGCCGGCCGACTGCTGAAGGAAAACGGCGCCACGCGCAAGGCGCTGGAAGCCGCGATCAATGAAGTGCGCGGCGGCGAGGGCGTCGATAACCAGGAAGCCGAAGGCCAGCGCCAGGCCTTGAACAAATACACCCTTGACCTGACCGAGCGCGCCCGTCAGGGCAAGCTCGACCCGGTGATCGGCCGCGACGACGAAATCCGCCGCGCGATCCAGGTGCTGCAACGCCGCACCAAGAACAACCCGGTGCTGATCGGCGAACCGGGGGTCGGCAAGACCGCCATCGTCGAAGGCCTGGCACAACGCATCATCAACGGCGAAGTGCCGGAGACGCTGAAAGGCAAGCGCGTGCTGGTGCTGGACATGGCCGGCCTGCTGGCCGGCGCCAAATATCGCGGCGAGTTCGAGGAACGCCTGAAAGCGGTGCTGAAGGAGGTGGGCCAGGACGAAGGTCGCATCATCCTGTTCATCGACGAACTGCACACCATGGTCGGTGCCGGCAAGGCGGAAGGCGCCATCGATGCCGGCAACATGCTGAAACCGGCGCTGGCACGCGGCGAACTGCACTGCATCGGCGCCACCACGCTGGATGAATACCGCAAATACATCGAGAAGGACGCCGCGCTGGAACGCCGCTTCCAGAAAGTACTGGTCGATGAGCCCAGCGTCGAAGCCACCGTCGCCATCCTGCGCGGCCTGAAGGAGAAATACGAACTGCACCACGGCGTCGACATCACCGACCCGGCGCTGATTGCCGCCGCTGAACTGAGCCACCGCTACATCACCGACCGCTTCCTGCCGGACAAGGCGATCGACCTGATGGACGAGGCGGCCAGCCGGATCAAGATGGAAATCGACTCCAAGCCGGAGGTGATGGACAAACTGGAACGCCGCACCATCCAGCTCAAGATCGAGCGCGAGGCGGTGAAGCGCGAGAAGGACGAAGCCTCGAAGAAGCGTTTGAGCCTGATCGAAGACGAAATCCGCAAGCTGGAGAAGGAATACGCGGATTTGAATGAAATCTGGAAGGCCGAGAAAGCGGTTGTTCAGGGCAGCGCGCACGTCAAGGAAGAGATCGACCACTTGCGCGCAGAAATGGCCGACCTGCAACGCCGTGGCCAGTTCGACAAGGTGGCCGAGATTCAATACGGCAAATTGCCGGCGCTGGAAGCGCGTCTTTCTCAAGCCGAGGCGGGTGAAGGCAAAACCGAATTCAAACTGCTGCGTACCGAAGTCGGCACCGAAGAAATCGCCGAAGTCGTCTCGCGCGCTACCGGTATTCCGGTCTCCAAACTGGTGCAGGGCGAGCGCGACAAACTGCTGGCGATGGAAGGCCGCATTCATCAACGCGTGGTCGGTCAGAATGAAGCAGTGCGCTTGGTGTCGGATGCGATTCGACGTTCGCGCGCAGGTTTGAGCGATCCGAATCGGCCTTACGGTTCATTTTTGTTCCTGGGTCCAACCGGCGTTGGCAAGACCGAGTTGTGCAAGTCTCTGGCCGATTTCCTGTTTGATAGCCAGGATCACCTGATCCGCATCGACATGAGCGAATACATGGAGAAACACTCGGTC
>CAZUSF010000127.1:0-7039 GCA_964623355.1 uncultured Thiobacillus sp.
CACTTGCCACGCGTCAGGATGTGAGCGACGGCGACGTGATGCAAGCGCTGGCGATGACCCTGGCGGTGCGGGCGCGCATGCTGGACGCCAGTCCGGAAACAACCTCCGAGCTGGTCCAGGAATTGTTCCAGACTGCCTACGCGGCGGCGCGCGCCGCCCCTCCTTATGTCAGCGGACGTGCCTGAAATGCCCACCCAGTTCCGCCCCGTTGACGCCCTCCTGGGCGCTCTGGTAGCCGACACGCTGGCCATGCCGGTGCACTGGTACTACGACCGCGAGGCCCTGACCCGCGACTACGGTGAACTGGAGCGTTGCCTGGCGCCGCGCAACCCGCATCCCGACAGCATCCTGTGGCGCTCCAGTTACCAGGCGCCGAACCCGCGCGGCGACATACTGCATGACCAGGCCGTCTACTGGGGCCAGCGGGGTATCCACTATCATCAGTTTCTGACCGCTGGAGAAAACACCCTCAACTTCCAGCTGGCTCGCCAGTTGTATGCCCTGATCAAGGCCTCGGGCAGCTACGACCCGGACCGCTGGCTGGCCACTTACCAGGACTTCATGCTCACCCCCGGCCAACATCGGGACACCTACATCGAGGAATACCACCGCGCTTTCTTCACCAACCTGGCGAGGGGATTGCCGCCACGCCACTGCGGTATCGAGGACATTCACATCGGCGGCCTGGCACCGGTACCGGCACTTTTTGCCACTTTGGCCGAGACGGGCGAAGCCGGTTTGCGGCAAGCGGTTCAGACCCACGTCGGCCTGACCCACCGTCACCCCAAGGTATTGGCGGCCGCTGACACTCTGACCCGGCTGCTTCTGGCGGTGGCCGAGGGCGAGGCCCTACGCCCGGCGATTGAACACCTGGCGACGGACTGGCTGTCACCCCGCCGAATGGCGCAATGGGAAACAAAGGCGGACATGGAAGTGATTGGCGTGCATTTGAGTACCGCCTGCTACATCATCGAAGCCTTCCCCGCCGCCCTCTACTTGACCTGGAAATACGCCGACGACTACGCCGCCGGCATTCGCGCCAATGCTCGGGTGGGCGGCGATAGCTGCCATCGCGGCGCGGTGGTGGGTAGCCTGCTCGGTCTTGCCCTGGGCGTACCCGAGGTCTGGCTGGCGCAACTCAAAGACCCTCTCACCGGATGAAAACCAAGGAGCCTGCATGGAAACGATGCCCCTGAAACCGCGCGGCAATATCCCGGACAATGTGCAAACCTATCGCAGTAACCACCTGGTGATCGACGATGATCGTTAGTAGAGTGCCGACGCTGCTTGTCGCCTTCTTTCCTTAAAATCCATGCCATACACGTTTCCGAGCATTCAAGCATGATCGCCAGCATCAAGGACTTTTTCAGCCAGTTCATCGAACCCGGAATTTCCACCGCCGCCGCCAGCACCGCCAGCAGCGCAGGAACACCGGCCTTGCAGATCGCTACAGCGGCTCTGCTCATCGAGATGATGCGGATGGATAGTGAACTCAGGGATGCGGAGCGACAGGCCATCGCCAGCACGCTTCAGAGCCAGTTCAATCTCGAAACCACACAATTCGAAACCCTGATCGCGCTGGCTGAACAGGAAGCGCGCAATGCCACCGATTACTACCAGTTCACCTCGCTCATCAACAAGCACTGCGATCTGGCCCAGAAGGTGCAGATCATCGAGAACCTCTGGCATGTGGCGATGATTGATGGGCACCTTGATGCCCACGAACTGCATCTGATGCGCAAGCTAGCCGACCTGCTCTACGTTGGCCATGCTGACTATGTCGCGGCCAAGCGGCGGGCGCGCGACTCGGCAAAACTGCCGGCCTGATCGATACGACCGCGCCCGTCGCGTTCGCCGACACCGAAACCGCGGGTGACTGATCCAGCAATGAACTCGACAATGGCCACCGGAAGCTTTCGCGGCAACAAATCCGGCTTGCCCGTCAAGTCATGCCTAGCATGTCGCCGGCCGATGGTCTGGCGCAGGAAGTGGCGTTTGAACTGGGATGACGTCAAATATTGCTCGAATGCCTGCCGAAGAAGTTTCAAACCGGGTTTGAAACCGCATGAGCCGGCTTTTCCTGATTCTAGGTTATCAGTTACATCCCGACCCGCATCCTCTCCTGACCGATTTCGACCCGGCCAGCGATGAGTTGTTGATGATCGAGGCCAGCGAAGAATCGACCCACGCCTGGAGCGCCTTGTTTCTTGCCGGTATGCGACATCGCGCGGCGGCATTCTGCGCACTTGCTGCGTCATCACCACCGGGTCGAATGAAGTGATGCAAGCCATTCACGACCGCATGCCGGTCCTGATTCCTGCGCAACACTGGGCGCGTTGGTTGTCCGGTCCTGTGGCAGCAATCGCCGAACTGGTCCGACCCTATGCCGCCGCCGAAATGCAAGCATGGCCGGTCGATCGACGTGTCAGCAAAACCTGCGAAGACGATGCTGACTTGATTACCCCCTCCTGAACCAACGACGCTAGACATCGTAAATCCGCCGCCGCGTCGCATCCTGCGCACGGAAACGGATACGGATGCCTGGATCGGTGAAATTCGCGCAACGATACTCAACAAGCTGGTTGATGCCGAATGGGTAACAGTATTTATCGCTCTTTTTCTGCCACCCGCCCCCAGCCGATAGCCCACTTGATAGGCGAATAGGCAGGCTTTTGGCATGGTTATCTCGCCATTTCCTTCATACCGGCATCCTTGGCTGACACACTCAGAATTTCTTCAGGATGGCCAAAGCTACAGTCATGGGAAGCATCGATTACGGCATGCTGCTACAAGACCGGTGGTCTTCGCTGACGATGAACCGATCCCGACAGACCTTCATTGACGCCAAAGCCAGATGTTCATTATGCTGAACGCAGCACAATATTTTGAACCGCCATGCTCGCACCTCAATTCGGCAAGATGATTCGAGATCAGCGCCTCACCCGGCAGATCAGGCAGGAAGACCTGGCCCGGCAAGCGGGGGTTTCTCGCACCACGCTTTCTCAGCTTGAGCGGGGCAAGGCCATGCATGTGCAAACCGATGTGCTCGATCGCCTGCTGGACTCCCTGGAACTCAAGCCAGCCATCGGCCTGGCATCCCAGGAGCGAGCAATCGCCAGGCTGCAACAGCAAGGCAAGTTGGCCTTGCAGCGGGAGCGCCACCTGCGCCTCATGCTGGCTCTGGCCAGCGACCCCACTGCCGCCGAAGGGAAAATTGCGCGGGCGCGGGAGATGCTGGCGCTGTGGCGCGGCAACCGCACCTGTAGCGCCTTCTACATCGAACGCTGGCAAGCATTGCTGGACCTGCCCTTGATGGATCTGGTCCAGGCCATGCAAACCCTGGGGGAATGGGAGGATGCCTTGTTGCAGAACTCGCCGTGGTCGTGGGCATGGACCTCGACGCCCTAGACCGGTTGCTGTCCGCCGCCCGGGAGCGTACCGGCCATAGCGCGTTCGTGGTCGTCGGCAGCCTGGCGATACTCGGCATACTGCGGCAACGGACGATCCCCGAACGCATGCTGCTGTCGCGGGATGTGGATTGCTACACGCGCGACGACCCAGGCCGAATCTTCGAACTCCAGGATGAATTGGGCGAGGGCAGCGCCTTCGATCAGGTCCACGGTTATTTCCTGGACCCGGTGTCGCCGAATCTGCCCACCTTGCCCGATGGATGGGAACAGCGCTTGCTGGAGATCATCCTACCTTCCGGCGTCCACGCCCATTTCCTGGACCCGAACGATGCCGCCGTCTCGAAATATGCGCGCGGCGACGTCCGAGACCGTGAATGGCTGCGCGCCGGGCTTGCCGCTGGATTACTGTCCATCCCGGTCATCGACAGTCGTTTCCGCCAAACCACCTTCTTCGACGCTGCGGAAAGCCGGCATGCTCGTGAGCAACTGGAGGCGGACGAGGTCTGGCTGGCGGAGGGCGATTCCGCGTAGTGGGGAGTGGGCGTTGATTGGCCTGTTCATATTTGGTGGCCCTAAAATATTCGTTAAATTGACAACTCAAAACTGTCAATGAATGGGAGGTCGAAGTGGGCTATCAACTGCGTGCCTTGCGCCTGCGCGCCAATCTCGACCAACGCACGCTGGTAGAGCAAGCCGGTATTGGAATGACCGTGCTGAAGAATCCCGAATCTGGCAAAGGCGCTACCGTCAAAACGTTGATCAAGATGTTGGCGCGCTCGATCGTACCGCCCCGGCCTCCAGCCCTGCCAACCATAAGCTCTTGAGGCCGGCGACGAGTTCAGGAGTGACTTTGGTAATGGGTTCGAGGCGCCGCTTGCCGGGTTTGACCTCCATGTAGGCATCCAGGCTCTCGGTCGCCTGGAGCTGCTGGAGTTGTTGCTCACGCAATTCGGAAAATTGTTTGTCAACCTGGAGTGCCAGGAGACAAGCATGGCTGACGGCTTCGCGATAGTCATTGCCCAGGGATTTTTTTATTTCGCGTTTGCCGATGGCAGAACGCAGAAATTCCGGCACGACAATACGGAAAAGATATCCGTGGGACGTGCGGTAACAGTTGCTGGGAAGGGCGGGCATTTCGGGCTCCTGAATGGGCCCGCTCTGCTGTTTTGTACCAGTTTTTTGTACCAACCAAGAAATCCGAACCCTTGCTGCCTATAGGAATCAAGATCTTAGTACAAAATGGCGGAGAGGGCGGGATTCGAACCCGCGGTAGGCTATTAACCTACACACGCTTTCCAGGCGTGCGACTTAAACCGCTCATCCACCTCTCCGGAAGGCCCGGCAGAATACACGCCGCGGCTATTCAAGGCAAGGCAAGAACTGCCGGGCAGGGTCGGTCGTTTTTCCGATTTTTGACTGATCACTGAAATTTTTTCAGCTATCGATCAGCCAGGCGGTCCTTCAAGCCGCATAAAACCGGTAATTTAGCAATCACTTATGCACATCAAAGGTCTTGACAACCAGAATTGCAGGAGGCAACCGGACCTGCATTAGACGAATAAGATAAGTCATTGAAATATATATGATAATTATCTGCTCAATTTTTAAGCCCTGGGCTTAAACCAACGTCCTGTAAGGGATTTTTACGGTTTGATGACACGTTTTCCACATAGTTATCCACAGCTTTCGTGGACAACCGAAAAACATCCTTACAGAGCATCTAGTTCGTTAGTACTCTGATGAAATCACATTAACTTGAAGCGTTAACTGAACCATTGCCAGCAGGAGAAAGGCCTGCGTGGTTATCCCCTACTTGTAAAATGTGCCTTGCAGCCGGGTTAATATTTCGCTCCCAATTTCCATCCCTATTCAATATTTGCCACCCCAGGCATTTCCGATCCGAGCAAATGGACTACACCTTTCTTCGCACGCTGCACATCGCCACCGTACACCTGACCCTGCTCCTGTTTTTATTACGCGGGTTCTGGATGTTGACCAACTCCGGCTTACTCAACGCACGTTGGGCGCGCATCGTGCCCCACATCAATGACACGCTGTTGCTGACTGCTGCGATTGCGATGCTGGTGGTTGCCGGGATGAACCCGATCGATCAACCCTGGTTGCTGGCCAAGATCATCGGTTTGCTGGTGTACATCGGTCTTGGCACGGTCGCTTTGAAGCGGGGCAAGACCAAGTCCGCCCGTGTCTGGGCGCTGATCGCCGCGTTGGGGGTTTTTGGTTACATCATGGCGGTGGCATTCACCAAGCAAGTGATTCCCGGTTTCGCTTAGAAAGACAGACGACTGATGACCATTCCCCTGCCTGAAACCAGCGCGCTGCCGCAGATTCTCGCCCGCCGCGATGAACTGGTGGCCTTGCGCCACGACTTGCATGCGCATCCGGAATTGGCGTTTCAGGAACAACGCACCAGCGACCGCGTTGCGGCTTTTCTTGAAGCGCAGGGGATTGCGGTGCATCGTGGCCTAGCGGGTACCGGCGTGGTTGGCGTACTCAAACGCGGTGACAGTGCGCGCAGCATCGGTCTGCGCGCCGATATGGATGCGTTGCCGGTGCGCGAACAGAACCTGTTTCCACACCGCTCCCGCCACGATGGCCGCATGCATGCCTGCGGCCACGACGGTCATACCGCCATGCTGCTTGGCGCGGCGCAATACCTTGCGGCAAAGCCGGATTTCGATGGCACGGTGGTGTTTATCTTCCAGCCTGCCGAAGAATCCGATGGCGGTGCGCGGGTGATGATCGAACAAGGCCTGTTCGATCAATTTCCAGTCGATGCGGTGTTCGGCATGCATAACTGGCCAGGTCTGCCGGCGGGCCAGTTCGCCGTCCATAACGGCCCGGTGATGGCCTGCGCCGATCAGTTCGATATTCAGATACGCGGTCACGGCGCGCATGCCGCGATGCCGCAACAAGGCCGCGACCCCTTGCTGGCTGGGGCTGCGCTGGTTCAGGCGCTGCAAAGCGTGGTCAGCCGACGCATCGATCCGCTTGATTCTGCGGTGTTGTCGGTGACCCAGTTTTTCGCCGGTGGCGAGGCGTACAACATCATCCCGGCGGAAGCCCGCATTGGTGGCACCGTGCGTGCGTTCAAGCCGGAAGTGGAAGATGCCATCGAGTCGGCGATGGAAAGCCTCTGTGCCGGCATCGCCGCTGCGCATGGCGTACAGGCTTCCCTCGACTATCGGCGCGGTTACCCGCCGACGCTGAATACCTCCGCCGAAGCCGGATTGTGCCGCGACGTGCTGATCGATCTGGTTGGCGCCAGCAATGTCCTGATCGATGCAGCGCCCTCGATGGGGGCGGAGGATTTTTCCTACATGCTGCGCGAGCGCCCCGGTTGCTATGTCTGGATCGGCAATGGACTCGCCGAGGGCGGCTGCATGCTGCATAACCCGCATTACGATTTCAACGACGCGATCCTGCCGCTGGGTTCCAGCTACTGGGTGCGTCTGGTTCAAAAACTGCTTTCCCGATAATTTTTTCAAAGGACTTGCCATGTACGCACACACCATCGACCTCGCCCTTCCCATCGACCAGGCGATCGAAAAACTCAAAGCCGCGCTGACCGAAGCCAAGATGGGCGTGGTTTCCGAAGTCGATGTCCAGGC
>CAZUSF010000128.1:0-7027 GCA_964623355.1 uncultured Thiobacillus sp.
GCCAAGAGCGCGTTCCTTGCCAACATGAGTCATGAATTGCGCACCCCGATGAACGGCATCATGGGCATGTTGTCGCTGGCCAAACAACGCATGGCCGACCCCAAAGGGTTGGACCATCTTGACAAGGCCAGGGGCGCCGCCAACCACCTGCTTGGCGTGCTCAACGACATTCTCGATCTCTCCAAGATCGAAGCCGAACGCATGGTGCTTGAAGACGCTCCCCTGCAACTCGGCGAGGTTCTGGAAAATCTCTCCAGTGTGCTTGGCCACAAGGCCATCGAGAAAGGTCTGACGCTGGAAACCGACCTGCCTGAATCACTTGCACGATTGCCGCTCAGCGGCGATTCGTTGCGCCTCGGCCAGATTCTGCTCAACCTGGCCGGCAACGCCATCAAATTCACCGAACGAGGGCGCATTACCCTGCGCGCCCGGCTGGTTGCGGAAACACCGGAGGCCGTACAGATCCGCTTCGAAGTGGTCGATACCGGCATCGGCATCGATTCCGAGGCCCAGGCCCGGTTGTTCACCTCCTTCGAGCAGGCTGACAACAGCATGACCCGCAAGTACGGCGGCACCGGGCTGGGGCTGGCGATCAGCAAACGACTGGTGCAACTGATGGGCGGTGAAATCGGCGTCGACAGCACGCCGAGGGTGGGCAGCACCTTCTGGTTCACCATCCGCCTGGCACGGCGGGAAACCAGTGCCGTCCAGGCAGTGCCGAGTTTTGAGAAAGCCGAAGCGGAAACGTTGCTGCGCCGCGACCATGCCGGCGCGCGCATCCTGCTCGCCGAGGACGAACCGGTGAATCGCGAAATCGCCTGCTTGCAGCTAGAAGATGCGGGGCTTGCCGTAGACCTGGCCGAAGATGGACAGCAGGCGCTGGAACTGGCGCGCCGGAACACCTATGCCCTGATCCTGATGGACATGCAGATGCCGGTGCTCAACGGCATTGAAGCCACGCGTGCAATCCGGGCCGACTCGTTGAACCGGACCACCCCCATCCTGGCGATGACCGCCAACGCCTTCGACGAAGATCGCCAGGCCTGTCTCGATGCCGGCATGAACGAGCATATCGCCAAGCCGGTTGATCCCGAGGATCTGTATGAGACTTTGCTTCGGTGGCTTTGAATGGTGGCTTTGAAACGTGGCAGCATGGGCGGCCATCCGTTCCCCCTGTCGATTTGCTGCAACAGATAGTCTGGAGACTTGAATCATGGACCTGATCGCTACCCGGAAAGCCCGCGCGTCGCTCCTGTTTACCTTGTGTGCCGCGTTGCTGGTGGCCGCCGCTCCGGCGCGCGCCCAGTTGACCGTGCAGAAAGAGGACGCTCCGGTCCGCATCCTGCACGCGATGAGCTACCACACGCCTTGGCGCTGGACCGAGGGTCAGCTGGAAGGCTTCAAGGTCGGCCTCGGTGATGTCAAGGCGGATTACAAGGTGTTCGAGCTGGATACCAAGCGCCATTCCGACGTCCGACAAAAGGAGGCGCGCGGCAAGGCGGCGCGCGCCCTGGTCGAGCAATGGAAACCCGATTTGATCTACACCACCGATGACGACGCCCAGGATCTGGTCACGCGTCACTATCTGGATACGCCGATCGTGCAGATTTTCAGCGGGGTGAACAAGGCGCCGGAGCATTACAGTTTCGACAAGGCCGTCAATGTGACCGGGGTGGTCGAGCACGAGCATTTCGCCGAATCCGTGCGCTTGCTGAAGCGGGTCGTGCCAACGGTCAAACGTCTGGTTGTGGTGCTCGACGATGCGCCGATGTGGAGGCCAGTTGTTGAACGGATGAAGGCGGCCAAGCTGCCGCCGGATGTGAGCATCGTGGCCTGGGATACGATCAGGACTTTCGACGAATACAAGCAGCGCGTGGCGGCGTACCACAAGATGGCGGATGCCATCGCCCTGATCGGCATCTTCAACTTCAAGGATGGGGCAGGCAAGAACGTGCCCTATCAGGACGTGCAGCGCTGGACGGCGGAAAATTCTTCGTTGCCCGATCTCGGTTTCTGGGTAGACCGGGTGCACCACGGGACGCTGGTGGCGGTTACCGTCTCCGAATACGAGCAAGGTCTGGCGGCCGGCCGGCTGGCGCGCAAGGTTCTGGTCGATCGCAAGTCGCCGCGCGACCTGCCCATGCTCCCCACCACCAAAGGCTTGCCGGTCATCAGCCTGGCGCGTGCCAACAAGCTGGGCATCAAGGTGCATAGCGATCTGCTCCTTTCCGCGCAGATCATCACCCATTTCGAGTGGAACAAATAATGAAACACGGGCTGCGCCAGAAGGTGATGTGGACTGCCGGTAGCGTGCTAGTCCTGACGGTGTTCGCCGTGCTGCTGGTGGCGGCCTATACCTTTTTCCAGGCCTACGCCAAGGCGATGACCGAGCGCAGCATCGCCGTTTCGCATGAGGTGGCGACGCAGTTCGAACGCATTCTGGCGCTGGGTTTACGCGCCGATGAAATCGTCGGTTTCGATGATCGATGCGACAGCGTGATCGACAATCACGAAGACCTGGAAATCGTTGCCGTCTACGCCGCCGATGGCCGGGTACTGTTTCAGAATAGTTCGGGAGCGGCTCGCGAACGCCTGCCCAACCTGCCGATTGTTCAGGCGGCGGTCGCTAGCGCCTCCCAACGGCAATTCACTTTCGCCGTTCGGGAGCGTGACTTCGCTGCCACGCTGAAGCCCGTTTTCGACTCTGGCGGCCAGCCGGTCGGCGCCGTGGTGGTCGCTGTCGCGCAGGAAAGTCTGGATCGGCGTCTCGCCAGTTTCATCTCCAAGGTTCTTGGTGTTGGCGGATTGTTCATCCTTATCGGTGTGGCCATCCTCTACTGGACCCTTACCCGTTACGTCATCCGACCGCTGCTGGA
Organism: uncultured Thiobacillus sp.; assembly: GCA_964623355.1. Taxonomy (GTDB): domain Bacteria; phylum Pseudomonadota; class Gammaproteobacteria; order Burkholderiales; family Thiobacillaceae; genus PFJX01. Next base: position 2,877 of record CAZUSF010000128.1, read on the forward strand.
GGTGATCGGCGCGGTCGACAACCTGCGTCGGCAGGCTGAAAACGTTCCGGAATTCATCAAGGTCGATGCCGAGGGAGAAGCAAAGATACTGGTCGATGCATTCAACCAGTTGCTGGCGCAAAAGGCGCGGCAACGGGAGGAGCTGGCCCAGGCCAGGGATGCCGCCGAAGCGGCCAACCGCGCCAAGACCGCGTTTCTGGCCAACATGAGCCACGAACTCAGGACGCCGATGAATGGGGTGATGGGCATGATCGAAATGGCCAAGCGGCGCATGGCGGACCCGAAAGGGCTGGACCAACTCGACAAGGCGAAGCTATCCGCCGATCGTCTGCTCGGCGTCCTCAACGACATTCTGGATATCTCCAAGATCGAAGCCGAGCGCATGATTCTCGACGATGTACCTCTGCAGCTCGCCGACAGTGTGGGGAACATCGTCGGTACGCTCGCTCACAAAGCCAGCGACAAGGGGGTCAAGCTGGCAGTTGATTTACCGGCCGATCTTGCACGTTTCCCGCTCAAGGGTGACCCGCTGCGCCTCGGCCAGATACTCCTCAACCTCGTCGGCAACGCCATCAAGTTCACCGAGCAGGGCGATGTGGTCTTACGCGCCCGCTCGGTCGGGGAAACACCCGAGGCAATTCAGGTGCGCTTCGAGGTCATCGACACCGGCATCGGCATCGATGCCGAAGCGCAGTCTCGGCTGTTCCAGTCCTTCGAACAGGCCGACAACAGCATGACCCGCAAATACGGCGGCACCGGACTCGGGCTGGCGATCTGCAAGCGCCTGGTGCAGCTGATGGGCGGCGAGATTGGCGTAAACAGCTTACCCGGACAGGGCTGCACCTTCTGGTTCGTCGTGCCGCTGAACAAACGGGAACCCGGTGCTGTCCTGCCGGTGCCGAGTCCTGTATCGCTGACGGCGGAACAGCGTCTGCAAACTGAATACGCCGGAAAACGCGTGCTGCTGGTCGAAGACGAACCGATCTCGCAGGAAGTCGCGCGCGGCCTGCTGGAAGACGTGAATCTGGTGGTGGATATTGCCGAGGACGGCCAGCAGGCATTGGCTTTGGCCCGCCTGAACACTTACGCCCTGATCCTGATGGACATGCAGATGCCGGTACTCAACGGCGTGGCAGCTACGCAAGCGATCCGTGCCGACTCGCTCAACCGGACCACTCCCATCCTGGCGATGACTGCGAATGCCTTCGACGAAGATCGCCAGGCCTGCCTCGCCGCCGGCATGAACGACCATATCGCCAAGCCGGTCGATCCCGATAATCTCTATGAGACTTTGCTGGGGTGGCTGGAGCAGACAATTCATTGAGCAACCCAAACATGAAGCAAGCCACCCCTCTGCCGCAGCCGGAACGACCCAACGACTCGTTGCAGATTGTCGATACGCCGCGTTTCCGGGCGATCCTGATCGCCGCCATCGGCATTCTGTTCGTCGGCCTGTATTCTTTTGCCGACCGGCTGGCCGTGCGTACCGAGCAGGATGCGTTGCATCGTCTGGCCAAGTCGCATGCCGACCTGCTGATTTCCTTCCGCAATTTCTATTCCTCGCACCTGTTGCCGATCGTCCGCCAGCATTCGGAACTGGCGATCACCCACGATTACAAGGTCCAGCCCGGGGCCTTGCCGATTCCGGCCACCATGACGCTGGACCTGGTCGACGAGATTGCCAGATCGAACCCGGAGATGAATCTGCGTCTGGTCAGTCCCTATCCATTCCCCTGGCGCAAGATCAGCCTCGACAGCTTCGAGACCGAGGCGCTGGCGGCACTTCAGGCGAGCGGGGAAAACGAATTCCTGCGCCTCGAAGATTCGCCGCGCGGCAAGGTGTTGCGCTATGCCGCGCCTATCCGTCTGGAGGCGTCTTGTGTCGATTGTCACAACAGTCATCCGGATAGCCCGAAACGGGACTGGAAGGAAGGTGATGTGCGCGGGATTCAGGTCATGTCGCTGCCTCTTGAAGGCTTGTCGTTCAAAAACCATCCGCAGCACTACCTTTTTGCGACCTTGTTGCTGCTGGCCTTTGGCGGGGCGGGCGGCGCGTTGATCTGGCTGCATGGCCGCAATGTCAGGGCCGTGCGCATGGCGCAGGCGAACGCGGAAGGCCTGCGCGATCGCCAGCGCGCGCTGGACGCACACGCCATTGTCAGCATCACGGATAAGAATGGGTCGATCATCTACGCCAACGACCGGTTCTGCGCTATTTCCGGCCACAGCCCGGCGGAATTGCTTGGCCGCAATCACCGCATACTCAAGTCGGGCCAGCATCCAGACAGTTTCTACGCGGAATTGTGGGCAACGATTTCGCGCGGCGAAATTTGGGAAGGCGAAATCTGCAACAGGAAAAAGGATGGCAGTTTTTACTGGGTCAAGTCGACCGTGGTTCCCTTCCTCGACGACAGCGGCCAGCCGCGCCAGTACATCGCCATTCGCACCGACATCAGCGCACGCAAGGCGGTGGAAACCGAGTTGATCGCCAAGCGCACCGAGGCCGAGGCCGCCAGCCGGGCCAAGAGCGATTTTCTCGCCAACATGAGCCACGAAATCCGCACGCCGATGAACGGCATCATCGGCATGACCGATCTCGCCCTTGACGCCGACTCGGAGGCCGAACGCCACGAGTACATGAATATCGTCAAGAACTCGGCCGAATCGCTGCTGGGCATCCTCAACGACATCCTCGATTTTTCCAAGATCGAGGCCAACAAGCTGATGCTCGAACGGGTCGACTTCGAGCTACACCAGGCGGTTTCAGAAACCCTCAAAATCCTTGGCCCGCGTGCCCGCCAGAAAGACATCGAGCTGATCTGCGACATCGCCGACGATGTGCCGCGGCATGTGCTTGGCGATCCGACACGTCTGCGTCAGGTGCTGATCAATCTGGTCGGCAACGCCATCAAGTTCACCAACCAGGGGGAAATCGTCGTCAGCCTGGCCGTCGAAGCGTGTACCGAGGCGACCGTTACCGTGCAGGTTGCCGTGCGCGACAGCGGTATCGGCATTGCCGCCGACAAGCTCGACAGCATCTTCGAGGCTTTTTCGCAGGCCGACGCTTCCACCACCCGCCAATACGGCGGCACCGGTCTTGGGCTGTCGATTTCCAGTCGCCTGGTCGAGCTGATGGGCGGCCACATGAGCGTCGACAGCGAAATCGGCAAGGGCAGCACCTTCCAGTTCACCGTGGTGCTGGGGGTGGGTGCCAAGCCGCTGACGCCGCTGACGACGGAGCATCTGGCAGGCAAGCGGGTGTTGGTGGTGGATGACAACGCCGTCAATCGCGCAATTTTCCTGCGCCAACTGACGCGCTGGGGCATGCAGGCCGTCGCCGCCAGCTCCAGCGCGGATGCCCGGATGCTGTTCGGCCGGCACGAATGCCAGCCCGACCTGGTGCTGCTCGACCAGCACATGCCGGAAATGGATGGCCTCACCCTGGCCGCGTGGATGCGCGAGCAGCCGCATTTGCAAACCACACCCGTGATGATCCTCTCCTCCGGCCCGCTGAAGGACGATGCAGAACGCGTCCGCGGCTTGCAGTTGTGCGGCTATCTCAGCAAGCCGATTATCGATGTCGATTTGCTGGCCGCCGTCAAACGCGCGCTGGGGGTGGCCGAAGGCGCGGCCGTTCCCGGCCTGCCCGTCGGCGCGCAAGCGCGAGCTGCCGAAGGCGTTCTCGATGTGCTGTTGGTCGAAGATAACCTGATCAACCAGCAACTTGCGATTCGCCTGCTGCAGAAGTGGGGACACAAGGTTGCACTCGCCGTGGATGGACAGGAGGCGGTAGATCGCCTGTGCGGCGGCGAGCGTTACGACATCGTGCTGATGGACATGCAGATGCCGGTGATGGACGGCATCGAAGCCACCCGACTGATCCGCGCCCACGAAGCCGAACACGGTCAGGCGCGCGTGCCGATCATGGCGATGACCGCCAACGCCATGCAGGGCGACCGCGAACTGTGTCTTGAGGCCGGCATGGACGACTATCTGAGCAAGCCGATCAATCAGATCGAACTGGCGGCGAAACTGCGCCTGATTACGCCAACGGTGGTTGCATCCGACCGGAACGAGACGCCGTAGACCGCCTTTGGCGCCCGGCTAGCCGGCTGGCCGGTAGGTGAAAAGTAGCCCAACCACGGCAGTTG